>JAHCBB010000056.1 GCA_019634635.1 Verrucomicrobiia bacterium | reverse complement strand
GGCCAGCGGACAAGAACGCGAATTCTATATCGCTAGACATTCCGACAACCTCCACCAGAAGGGTTTGAAGCTCTTCGCCGTCCATGCGTCGCAGTCTATGAATCGCTATATTAAGCACGATGACGAGTTGAGCCCTGCGGTCGAAGGCAGTTTGGGCGAATCCAAAGCTTCCGGCGATAAACGCACCTATGATTAGGAATATGGCTTCCTTCATTTTGTCTTTATCGTCGGAGTTCTTCTGCTTGGTGGCATACTAGGACTCTGGAGATCTATCATTCCAATTATCGTCGCCTCGATTGAAAGCGGAGGCATCTGCTTCAACGACAAACACCACAAATTTCCAGTGCCAATGATTTGGGGCAAACCAGATCAAGATTCCAATGAATCCTTATATCAATTAAACAAATCACTCAACAGTGGCACGAAAGAACCGTCGCGGCTCAACAATCAAAGCAGGAAGCAGGCTCAGTCGGCCATCCGCCGGCATGTCATTGGTAACCGCCGGCCTCCATGTTCGAAGATCGTTTGATGTCTCGATGATGACGCGCAGCCCGGTTGGCCCGGACAGCAGAAGTCCAAATGAATTCTCAGCCGCGAGCGTGATGTTCCAGGATAGTGAACCCCCGGCTAGTGATGCCAACACAACACGGCTGGCCACAACACCGAGAGAATTGCTAACCACTACCTGAATCTCATTGGTTTTCTTGTTTGGAACAAATGGTAGCGTTAAAATGGGATTCGTAGCTCCCGGAATGGTAGAGCCGTTCATCTGCCATTGGAAAGTAAGCGGTGGCTGCCCAACAGCGAACACACCAAGCTCGTGTCCACTCCTGCCTACAGGTTGCATAAGAATAATAGGCGCACCACGCGATTGGATTGAATCAGAGAAATTCGGATTTGGAAGCGTCGCGGGGTCAGGAATATTACCCTCAAACGCAGGAAGCAAACCATGTGGACCATTCGTTTCACCCAGTAACCGGCCCAGATTGACTTGGAACTCGGGGCGTTCGGCAACGGTGATCAAGCCTGACAGCGAGGCTTTAAGATCAATCAACCCTTGACGAAACCGCTCCTCAGAATCTTCGTCCTCCCGGTCGACATTGAATAACCGAGTGAGGCCGGCCGGCCGACTCCGAATAATTCCGGCGCCTTGAACGTAGGAATCAATAGCCGTTTCAAGTGCCGTGATTGCCGGCACGACTTCCCCGGAATTGGCCATGGTAAGAAGCTGCGGATAGCCTGCCATAAGCTTCTCCACCGTCAAGGAATCGGATCTCTTGAGATCAGCCAGATCAGATAGCTGTGTTGAGAGATTCCAGCTATAGGTGGTCCGGATAAAATATTCGGCGAGGCAAAGCACTGCACGCACGAGTTGAATGTCACCCTGGTCAACAATTACATCATCTAATAGTGACTCATTCTTGGTTACCATGATGGCAAGGTCAGCATCTGCCGCTTGGCTGAGATTGGTTAGAGCTCCTTGTAATTCAAGGAGGAGGTTGGTGCGCGCAAAGGCAATTACTTCGGCGGAATCGGTGCCGACCGGCGCGATCAGATTCCCGTCTTTGTCGCGCGACGGCCCAGCGTCCCAATGGTACAAATTTCGCTTGGCCTTGGCTACCCCGAGGCGGTCGAGAAGATCATTGGCAGATCGGTGGTTTACAATGTCGGCGATACGCGAGGCTGCAAAAAAGATATTTCCTGCTTCGTGATCAGGATCCACCTGCAAGGCGGTCAGAAATGTCGTCGTTGCGGCAGTCAGGCCTGGGTTTGTCCTTTGAGCGAGCGCCGCGCGGCCGCTCATTACAAGTCGATCGGCAATCTCACTACTAATCGTGGGAGGCTTTAAGGTTAGGATCGCCGGCAAAGTGACGGCCGCGGGCCCCACAACTCCCGCCACTACGCAACGATAGGAAACAGCATCAGTTGGCTCCAGGTCGTTGAGTCTCAGGAAAAAATTCGTCGCGCCGTTGATGTTGCTGCCACCCTTCTGCCACTGATACCTGAACGGCGGTGATCCCGAGACCCCCACCGTAAAGATCGCTGAACCTCCTCGAGTAGCAGTCTGCTGCTGCGGCTGCACAACTATCTCGGCGGGATTCAACTGCGCGTAGACTCGAAGCCGCACTGAAGGACTGTAGACCAAGCGACCGACCGTTGGATGATACGCCCTGGCTTGATACACTCCAGCGGCTGCGAATGTGGCTTTTGATACCACGATCTTCGGGTGCTTGGAATCGGAAAGCTGCGAGCCGTTATGAAACCAGGTGATCTCAGATGGCATGCCTTCAGTCGCCAAAACGAGGTCGAGTTGGACGTCAGTATTCACTGGTACCGAACCTGGCGGGGATTGGTCCAGTCTAAACCCTTCGACAACTCTAACGTGAACCGGCGCCGACTCCACTGGCGTGTTACCGGCGATCACCTCTACTGAGTAGCTGCCGCTGTCCGCAGTTTGGACGTGCGAAAGAAAGAAAGTTCTCTCTGTCGCTCCCGTCAAGAACACCCCATCTTTGCGCCAGAGAAAGGCTGTCGAATGGCCGTTGTGAATTGCTCGCAGGGAGAGACCCTCACCTTCGACTACTTTCACGATACCGCCTTCCGAGGCAGGTATCGATGGTGAGATGGACACTGTAGTGAGCGGATCCTGGGCGTTTCCGAAAACCCCCATGAGAGAGGTACCCACCAAGAAAAGCGTATTTGGCAGATCTTTAAAGTAAGCCTTCATTAATTTATGGAGGGAAGACCGATGAAATTAATATCCCAATGTCTGGAGGCGTCGCTTAACCTAAGGCCATTGACGATGTTCGATAAGGTGGCTTTCGCCAGACACACTGGTGTTCCCTCACCATCTGTCCAACGTGCACCAAAAACCACGAGAGTGCCATCGCGCAACGGTTGGGCACTTTCACACTCTAGAAATGTGCATTCGCCATACGCGGATTTTATCCTCAGCCGACGAAACGTAATGCCGCGGGTTACTTTGCGAACGTCCGTCGCCAATGAGAGTTTCCTCAGCCACTCCGCTGTGGCATCGCGAGCTTGGAGCTCTACAGTCACCCCTTCCCAAACAAGGGACGATTTGAAGCCAAATCGAAGAAAACCGTGCTTGTCATTCTCCGTGAACACGCGATCAATCTTCAGGACCGCGGACGTATCGCCTTGAGATGAACGAACTGGAACGACAATTCCTCTAGTTGCAGGAGAAGAAGCTGAAGGCACTTGATTTCCGGAAACTTGTCCTTGTGTCTGTAGAACCAGTCTGCAGAGGAAAATTGCTACAACAGCTGAAGCATATGAACGGCGGCCAACACACTGAAGGTTCGACTTGACGTCGATCGGGAGTGGCTTTCGAATACCTGCGGGGTTCTGGGAGGTTGATTCGGCCATTCTGGATTTTGCAGGATAGTCCTTCGAGACCGCTCTTGTTGAACCAGTGATCCCAGATCAGTCAAGACTCGATTTGGACCACCCGTCGGTCCGGGACGTCCTCATCCACATCGAACCGTCCCTCCCATCCGAACCGTGATGATGCGTGGAGTCCTCCCCTGGCCGCCCAATCCCCCGAAAGCACCGCCATGTCCCTGACGCTTCCCGCCCTGCTTGATGGTGAGGCTGCCGGGCGGCCGGAGGCGACGTTTCTCGTGGACGCCGCAAGCGGCCGCGAAACGAGCTTTGCCGGCGTCCGACAGGACGCGCAGCAACTTGCAACCTGGATGTACCGGGCAGGGGCGCGCCGTGGAGACCGGATCCTCATCGCCGTTGAGGAGCCTCAGGCCGTGGTTCGTCTGCTCCTCGGGGCGTGGAGTGGCGGGCTGGTTCCGGTGCCGCTCGATCCACGCGGCGGCGCCGGATTCCACGGTCATGTCCGTGCCCTCACGGAGGCCCCGCTCCACATCATCTCTCCGTCTCTCCTCCCCGATTGGATCGCCGGAACCTCCGGAGCACGGGTCGTCACCACCGACCAGATTCCGGAAGCATCCCATGAAGCTTCCGTGGCCCGCCCAAGTTCGGGATACCCCTTCCCCGATGATGACGCGCTGTTGATCTTCACCTCCGGCAGCACCGGAACACCGCGGGGTGTCCTGCTGACCCACGCCGGTTTGGTGGCCTCGGCGGCAAACGGCCGAAATGCGCATGACTTGAGACCGGAGGATCGCAGCCTTTGCGTGCTGCCGTGGCACCACCTGAATGCCATCACCATCACCCTCCTGCCGACCCTCTGTTCCGGCGGATCCGTGGTCCTCTGTCCGGGGTTTCGGCTCGAGCGCTTCTGGCAATGGATGAGCGAGTTTGGCTGCACCTGGTCGGCCCTCGTGCCCGCAATCGTCGCCCAGTTGATGGACTGGCAGGACCCGCAGGCTCCGGATCCGCAGCGCGGCAGCGCCGCGATCCGCTTCCTCCGGTCATCCTCGGCGCCGCTCCGGCCGGCACTCCAGCAGTCCTTCGAAGAACGGTTTGGAATCCCGCTGATCCAGGCCATGGGATCCACCGAGGCCGGAGGCGTGATCTTGTCCCAGCCCATGCCGCCGGAGACGCGCCGCCTCGGATCGCCCGGACGTGCCGTCGGCTTCGAAATGCGGATCGTCCGCGGGGAATGCCCGAATGCCGAACCCGACGAACCCGGCGCGTTGTTGATCCGTGGTCCCAGTGTCATGCGCGGCTACTTCCGCGATCCGCAGGCCACGGCGGAGGTTCTGGACGCGGAGGGCTGGCTGGACACCGGGGACCTCGCCTGGCGCGATGCCGATGGGTTCATCCACATTGCCGGACGCAGCCGCGACCTGATCATCAAGGGTGGCATCAACATCGCGCCGCCGGCCGTTGACGAAGCCCTTCAATCCCATCCCGACGTTGCGGAAGTCGCGGCCGTCGGCGTACCCGACCCGCACTGGGGCGAGGACATTGTGGCCTTCGTCAGATTGCGGGCTGGAGCGACGACCGACTCCGGGTCCCTGAGAACGCACTGCGCCCGCCTCATCGGGGAACTGCGGACCCCGTCGCTGATCCTTGCGGTGGACGACTTGCCCCGCACCGCAACCGGCAAGGTTCAACGAAGCCGGCTGGCGGACCATTTCAGGGAGCGGCTCGCTCAAGCGAGGGCGACGGACCCGACCCGTGCGCCCGCCCGCCCCGGGGACTCAGTGGAGCCGTTCCTGGCGCGGGCGTGGGAGGACGCAATCGGCCGGAGACCGGAGAATCCGGAGGACAACTTCTTTGCGTTCGGGGGCCATTCCCTCCCGGCTCAGCAGGTCATCCACCGGATCCACCGCGGACTGGGAGTCGTCCTCACGTTGGCCGAGTTCTTGAGGCATCCCACGCTCCGTGGCCAATCGGCACTGATCCGAACACGCCTGGATGTCTCCACCGTTTCTTCGGGTTCTTCCGTGGCTTCCGCTCGTGGCGAAACCGAAGTCGCGCTGACTCCCATGCAGGAGGGGATCTGGATCCACAGTCAGACGATGGCCAACCCGGTGGCCTATCACGAGGCGGAAGCGGTTCGGCTTCTTGGCGCCCTGGACCCCGGTGTGCTTCGGCACGCACTCGTCGCCGTGGTTCGTCGCCACGCGGCGTTGAGGACGGTGATTCGCTTCGGCGGGCAGGGTCCGGTGCAGTTGGCGTTGGACGACTGGACGCCAGCGCTTGGAGTTCATTCGCTGCGCGGCGTCGCGCTGAACCGGCGCGATGCCGCCGCGGCCGCACTTCTGGATGCCGCCATTCGCGCTCCGTTCGACCTGGAGACGACGCCCGGGATCCGGGCCCTGCTGATCCAGCACAGTGACGAGGATTCGGTCCTGCTCCTGGTCCTCCACCATCTGATCTGTGACCGGACTTCCATCGGAATTCTGACCGGTGAACTCTCCGCTGCGTACCGGGCCATCCTCGGGGGAACGGTGCCGGCGTATGGTTCTCCGACCCGCTCATTCCTCGAATGGGCCTCGGGGTGGCGCACTGCGGAAGCACAAGTGCGAACGGAATCCGACTCCCAACACTGGGCGCGCCTCCTGCAGGGCGTGGCGGAGGTGCCTGATCTTCCCACGGATTGCGAGCGCCCGTCGAAGTTCACCGGGGAAGCGGACCGGCTGACGGGAACCCTTGGCCCCGGGCGCTACGGGCGCCTGCGGTCGTTCGCCCAGAACCAGTGTGTCAGTCCCTTCACCGTGCTTCTGGCCGTGTGGGGGCTCCAACTCGCGGGACTCTCTGGATGCCGGGATCTTTGCATCGGAGTGCCCGTCTCCGGGCGGGAGCGTCCGGAGACGGAGTCGCTCTTCGGGGTGGTTGCGGGGCTGGTGCCCTTCCGTTTGAAACTGGATCCGGCCGCGGCGATTCCCACATTCATTCAACGGGTTCATCGCGACCTCCTGAACGCCATGGATCATGCCCAGGGGTCGCTGGCGCGGATCGTGGCACTTCGAGGGGCGCGCCAGGATCCATCCCGCTGTGGACTGGTTCCGTTTTCGGTCAACTGGAAGCCGAAATCTTCACGGCTCCGCTCCCTGGATCTCGACGGTGTCCGGACGCGAGAGGTTCCGTTGCCCGCCGTGGCGACCAAATTCGAGTTCCTGCATTCCTGGAGCGACCTCGGACAGGATCTGGAACTCGAGGCCGACTTCTATGCGGCATTGTATTCCCGCGCCACCGAGGCCCGTTGGCTGGCGGGATTCCTGGGTGCCCTGGATCGCGTGACGGAACCTGGCGGCGACGGACTCCGCTGCGACACGCTGCTCCCCGGATGAACGCGGCACACGCACCATCGCATCACCGGCCGACACCGGATCATTACCGCCGCCCCGGCGCCCGTGGTCCGACGGTGCCCAGGTCAATCTGCCGGTAGCCCAGGGCGAACGCGGGCGAGTCCCTCCTGAGCCCGAGTTCCGGTCGCTCCGGGTCCACGAGCAGCGGGTCGGCGATGACCGAATGCGGGTCCTGCCCACGCGCCCGCCAGGCGGACCACGGTGCTCCGGCGAACGAGTACCGGGTGGCATCCGCACCATTCCGGGTGTCGAACCAAACGTTCCGATCGCTCCAGAACTGGTTGGTGGTGCCGCTCCAATTGCCGGCGAGCAACGTCCCGGACCGGGCGATAATGACGTTGTTCACGTTGGCACGGCAGGGCGTCAGCTCGTAACCCCAGTTCCAGCCGACCGAAATGCCGGTGTGGAACAGGTCGGCGATGAGGTTGTGGGCAACATGGTTCGTGCCGGTTGGACGCGGCCGTCCAGCCGGTCAGGCGAATGCCACCGGACAAGACCGCCCTGCCGGGAGATCGCGCCTGCAGCGTGAGACCCGAATCGCCAGGGGTGATTCGGAGCGGCTCCGCGAGCTCAAAGCGCCCGTCGCCGAATACGACGATCACCGGCTCGGCCGGGTTTGCTGCCTTCAATCTTCGGGCGGCATCCAAAGCGGCGCCCACCGATGCCAGGGGACTCCCGGGGTTGCCATCGCCGGAATCGCTGCCGTCCACAGCGACCCGGACGGTGGCCGCGGTCAGAGACGAAACGAGGAGCAGCGGCAGCAGGAGTCGCATGGGCCTCCGACGCCGGAACCGCCTCCCAGTACTCGAAGGCGTCACCGCGTTTCCTCCACCCAGTCCATCGAGAACTGCGCGAACTGGATCGTCCGGTAGTCGTCCGCCTCAAAGAGAACCCCAACGGCCCCGTCCGCCAACCGCGCGGGCACACTGTAGGCGAAGCCGCCCGGCCAGAATTCCCGCTTCACCGGCCACGTCTCGCCGTCGTCGGTGCTCAGCCAGACGGTCCCGTGGGCGCGTTGTGTGCTGTCCGGCCCGGTGTGTAGCAACCGGCCGCGTCCCGCCGGCCCGTCAAACGAGTAGCGGAGCAGTCCGGCCATGCAGCTCGGATCGGTCAAATCCGGCAGTTCGACGACGGGCGACCAGGTTCGACCCCCGTCGCGGCTGACCGACGTCTTGCGCACCCTGGCGCCCCCGAACTGCCGGGAATCCAACCGCACGCTGCCGTCACTCAATTCCGCCATCTGCACTTCGTTGATCCAGCTCCGCCCGTCCGGCTGGAGGGCGTTCGGCACATCCTCGCCATAGGCCCACGACCGGCCGGCGTCGTCGGAGTAGACCGCATAGTTCTGCCAGGAACCGTAGGGGCCCTCGTTGAACGGAATGATCAGCCGCCCGCGATGCGGTCCCCGCGTGAGCTGGATGCCGATCCCCGGACCGCTCGCCACTGTGGTCGCCCGCACCGGCCTTTTGGTCGTGGCGGTGACATCGCGCGGAGCGCTCCAGGTCACACCGTCGTCGTCCGAGGTCGTCAGGAAGTTGCGGTAGATGTCCGGGCCCGAGAGTCCGGTCGCAATTCCCGGGTCGTTCTCCCGCAGATGCGATGGAATCCGCTGATACCACAGAAACACCCGGCCTCCCTCCCGCTCCTGCACCACCGTGGGATTATTGAGCGAGTGGGCGCCGTCGTTGTGAAGCACCTGGAGCGCCGACCAGGTCCGGCCGCCGTCGGTGCTCCGCTTGAACACGATGTCATTCTCGGCCTGGTCCTGCGGCCGCTGCCGGCCCTCGGCGAAGGCCAGCACGGTGCCATCCCGGGTCACCAGAACCGCGGGGATACGGATGGAGGCGTAGCCCTCGGTCCCCGACGTGAAGACCGTCGCGAAACGGGGTTCAGCGGCGGAGACGGCCAGCGCGCCAGCGAGCAGCAGAGGGATCCGATTCATGATGGGATTCGGACGCGACGCCTTGGCCAAACCATCACGGAATCCGGTCCAGATGCCGAGTGCGCAACAACAGTCACTTTCCCCCGGGAAACGCTCCCTCGGTGCCGATACCGGCCAGTCCTTCGCCATTCCCGGGAGTTCAGAGGGACAGGTCCATTGGCCGCGCACATTGGCCGCGCATTGGCCAAATGCGTCTCCCGCAGCGAGGGGAAGGTCCGTCCGGCGGAGTGGCTCGGCCTCCGGCGGTGTCCAGTGCGCCTTCAATGCGCCATCTTCAAAGTGGCGACCCCGGCAATGATCAGTCCGATCCCCGACAGGCGGGTCCAGCCGGTTGGATCCCCGTAGACGGCGATGCCAACCAAAAAGGTCCCGGCGGCACCGACGCCCGTCCAAACGGCGTAGGCTGTTCCCATGGGGATGCCCTTCTGCGCCATCCAGAGGAACCCCCCGCTGAGAGCCATGCATCCCACCGCAATGGCAATGCCGGGGACCATGCGTCCGGGCGCCTGCGCGAGCTTGAGCCCCACAGGCCAGCCGATTTCAAACAGCCCGGCGACCAACAGACAGATCCACGCAGCGTTCATGAAGGGTGCCGCGGAGTTCACCGCCCCACGGCGACCGGCGCAATGCCGATGTCATGCGCTGACGCCGGTGGCGCATCCCAGTTGTTTTGCGGACCAAGAGCGGAGCGAGTTCAGAGTGACAGGTCCATTGACCCCACGTCTCCGGACGCTCTACACCCCGCATCGGCTGACAGGCCGCGGCGGATCCATCCTGCTACTGCATCCAGAGAGAGTGCGGTGTTCTGGAAATGAACCTCCGGCACCGAGTCCCCTCAAGACCTACCGACGCGAGCCAGGATCATGGCTCGTGGTCGCTTCCGGGAAATCGGGCCAGCGCGGGAAGCGCGGTGCTGCTCCACGGGCCCGGGATCGGGGAGCCAACCGGGTCTTGTCGGGTGCCAGCCCAACACCCGGACTCGCCCCGCCGCAGCCCGCCGATTCCATTCGATTCCGCTCCTCCACATCGGGCAGGCTGTCCCGACCAATGGCGGGGAGTGAACACGACGCAGCCATCCTGGCCAGGGCGGCTGAGATTCTGGGCCAATTGGGCGTCGAGTTGGCGTTTGTCGAACCGGATCACGACACGGGGTTGCTGCCGATCAACAGCTTCGTCATGGATCTGGAGGAATTCATCCATCCGGTTGCGCCGCCCGAGGTGGCCTCGGGGATCTCCGTCGCACGCGCCTGGCTCGACCAGATCCTTGATGGCCCGGGCCACTTCAACGCCGATTCCATTCACCTCTTCAACGAATGGCATTCCTGGATGAGTACCGCCCTGGGGGCGTGGGGGCGTGGTTCAACGCTTCCACCACCACCCGTCTCGTGGGGTTCAAGCCGGGGAAAGGCGGCCTCAGCGACGTTGGTCAAAACGGGCGCGGTTCCGGCAGGGAGCCAGCGTCCGGCGACCGGCGTCGTCTCGGCCGCGGCCCCCGCCCGGGAGTCCGCCGAGGAGGAGCCGGCAATTCGCCTCAACCTCACCGACGATCTTGAGCTGCTGCGGGAGTTTCACACCGAATCGCTGGAGCTGCTTCAGAACATCGAGCGGGGAGTGCTGTTGCTGGAGGACAACCCAGCGGATGCCAATACCATCAATTCCATTTTTCGCGCCTTCCACACCTTCAAGGGCGGTGCCGGCTTCCTGCATCTCGGCGCGCTGCGGGATCTCGCCCACGAGCTGGAGTCGCTCCTCGATGCGGCTCGGCGTTCG
Source organism: Verrucomicrobiia bacterium (assembly GCA_019634635.1). Classification (NCBI taxonomy): domain Bacteria; kingdom Pseudomonadati; phylum Verrucomicrobiota; class Verrucomicrobiia; species Verrucomicrobiia bacterium. Next base: position 8,141 of record JAHCBB010000056.1, on the reverse strand, counting down.
GATCTCAACATCACGTCCGAAATCATTGACGTGATTCTCGCCGGTGGGGATGCGCTCAGGCAGTTCACCCACGAGATTGGTGCCCAACTCCAGGGCACCGAGGCAGGCACCCCCATCGTGGTTCCCACCCGCCAGATCCTCCGGAGGACTCGAGCCGCACTTCGCGGTGAACCGGACCCAGCCGGCAGTTCCGCATCGGCTGCGCCGCAGCCCGCGGTCGTTCCGCAGCTGCCGGTCACCGGTTTGTCTGCCTCGGGTCCCGTCGCCACCGGGACGCCTCCGGCCGCGGTTGCGCCGCGTTCCGCTGCGGATGGTGGACGTCGGGGAGCGGCGGCGGATGGCGCCGCCGGTTTCATCAAACTGGACACCCGAAAACTCGACACCCTGGTGGATCTAGTGGGCGAGCTGGTCATCGCGCAGTCCATGGTGATTCAAGACCCCGAAGTGCAGCGGCTGCCCAGCCGCCAGCTCGCGCGCTGTCTGCGCCAGCTCGGACGGATCACCACGGAGTTGCAGCGCAATGCAATGTCGCTGCGGCTCGTGCCGATCCGGGCCACGTTCCAGAAGCTGACCCGCCTCGTCCGCGACCTGGCGGCTCAACAGCAAAAGGAGCTTCAGCTGGTGCTGGAGGGCGAGGAGACGGAGGTGGACCGCAACATCGTGGAGGAACTCGGTGACCCGCTGGTCCACATGATCCGCAACGCGGCCGATCACGGCATCGAACCCCCCGCCACGCGCGTCGCCGCGGGCAAACCGGCCCTGGGAACGATCCGGCTCAGCGCCGCCCACCAGCGGGGCGGCATTGTCATCCAGATCGCCGACGATGGCCGAGGGCTCGATCAGGAACGCATCCTGGCCAAGGCGCGGGAGCGGGGGCTGGTCCCAGCCAACGCGACCCCCACGGAGGCGGAGATCTTTTCGCTCATCTTTGCGCCGGGCTTTTCCACGGCCGATTCCGTGACGGACCTTTCCGGCCGGGGCGTGGGCATGGATGTCGTTCGCCGGAACCTGGAAACCCTGCGCGGCAAGATCGAAATACATTCCGTCCCCGGCCAGGGCACCACCTTTACCATCGTGCTGCCTCTGACGCTCGCCATCATTGACGGGCTCCTCGTCGGGGTTGGTGACGAGCGCTACATCATTCCCACCCTCTCCGTGCGGGAGTCGTTTCGTCCGCGTCCGGGCATGGTCACGACGATTCATGAGCGCGGCGAAGTGGTCAGCGTGCGGGGCCGGTTGACGCCCCTCCTGAGGCTCGGAGGCTATCTCGGCACGCCGGCTCGCGCACTGGACCCGACCGACGGAATCGTGGTGGTCGTCGAATCCGGCGCCGCTGCCCGGGGACTCCTCGTTGATGAACTGGTTGGCAAACAGGAGGTGGTCATCAAGAATCTCGGATCGGCGTTCCAAAACCAAAGCCTGCTCGCGGGCGCTGCAATTCTAGGGGATGGCCGCGTCGGGCTCATCCTCGATGTGGATACCCTGGTCAGGAGCCGGGCACCGATCCACGCCGCCTGATTCACCCCGATTCCGAACTGTGACTCCATGACCCCCGCCGCATCGCCCCCGCTCCCCGGTGAAGCCGGTCCCGGCCGCTACCTCACATTTGCGCTGGGCTGCGAGTCCTATGGATTGCCCGTGCTCAGCGTGCGGGAAATCATCCGACTGTGTCCCATCACTCCGGTTCCCCAAATGCCGGCACGCATCCGGGGCGTCATCAACCTCCGCGGCAAGGTCATTCCGATTCTCGATCTGCGGGCCAAGTTCAAGCTCGCCGGCGGGACGTATGGTGATCGGGCGTGCATCATCGTCCTTCAGTTTGGCGCCGTGCCGGCCGGGCTGACGCTCGTGGGCGCCATCGTGGATGCCGTGGAGGAGGTCGTCCTGCTGACGGCGGCGGAATTGGAGCCAGCTCCGGATTTCGGAGGCTCTCCCGACAACCAGTACATTTCCGGCATGGCCAAGGTCCATGGCGGCGTCAAGACGCTGCTCAATCTGGAGAGGATTTTTCTGGAGGAGGGTCCCGTGTTGCTTCCTCCGACCGCAGCCTCGAATTCCGAATCCCCAACGACATGAACTCCTGGACCATCTCACGCCGGATTAGCCTCGGCTTTACCGCGGTGCTGGTAATCACCCTCCTGCTGGGCGCGTTTGCCCTCTGGCGATTGCACGGCCTCCGCCAGAATCTGACCGTCCTCTCGGACAACTCGCTTCCCAGCGTGCTGATCCTGAATGAGGTCTCCTTCGAGTCGCGGGAGAATCTCCTCCTCGCCCAGCAGTTCCTGCTGGCGGACACCGAGGACCAGCGGCTGAAGCTCGAACAGGCGATCGCGGGCAACCGGGCCCGTGTTGATGAGCTGTTTCGACGCTATGAGGAACTCCTTTCGGACGGGGAGGATCGCCGCCTGTTTGAGGAGGCCAGGCGAACCCGCACCGCCTTCGCCACCGCCCGCACCCGACTCCTCGAGCTCGTTCGCCTGAGCAAGATTGAGGAGTCCCGGAAGTGGCTTTCAGAGGTGGTCCTCCCGGCCTATGAGGCCTCGATTGAGGCGTTGCAGGCCGACGTCAATTATAACAACAAGCTGGGCACAGCCGCGGGTCTCGATGGCAGGCAGCAGGCGGAATCCGGCGTTCGTCTGATCCTCCTCGGCCTGATCCTCGCCCTGGCGGGCAACGCGCTGATGGCCTCGCAGGTTGTGCGGGCCACCAACCGCGTCCTGCGGGATCTGGCGGCGAAACTGGACGCGGGTGCCGTCCAAACCGCCGCCGCTGCACACCAGGTTTCGGCCTCGAGCCAGACCCTTTCCTCGGGCGCGAGCGAGCAGGCAGCTTCCGTGGAGGAAACCAGCGCCTCCCTCGAGGAGATGTCGACCATGATCCGCGTGACCGCGGAAAATGCGCAGAAGGCCAAGGCGTTGGCCGGCGAGGCGCGCTCGGTGGCGGAGGCCGGCTCCCAAACGATGGTCGAAATGAATCAGGCGATGGCCGCCATCGACACTTCCAGCGCCGAGGTGGCCAAGATTGTGAAGAACATTGATGAGATCGCCTTCCAGACGAACATTCTCGCCCTGAACGCCGCCGTGGAAGCCGCGCGGGCGGGCGAGGCGGGTGCCGGGTTCGCCGTCGTGGCGGATGAGGTCCGCTCGCTGGCGCAACGCAGTGCCGCAGCGGCGAAGGAAACGGCGGACAAGATTGACGCGGCGATTGCCAGCAGTCGGCAAGGGTCCCGGAGCTGCGCCAAAGTGGGGGATTCGCTCACGCAGATTGCGGAAAAGGTGTCGGCGACCGATTCCCTCGTCGCGGAAATCGCCACGGCGGCCCGCGAACAGGCCCAGGGCATCGAACAGATCAACATCGCCATCAACCAGATGGACAGCGTCACCCAGAGCAATTCCGCCAGTGCCGAGGAGAGCGCCAGCGCGGCGGAGCAGCTCAATGCCCAAGCCGGTTCGCTGAAGGACATGGTCGGGCAGCTTCGCCAGCTGGTCGGCGGGATCACCTCGACCCCCGGCCCGGCAGCGCCCGTAGCCGAGACCTCACACTATACGCTGTCCAGCGGTCCGGCGGCATCCGTCCCACGACCGCGGTCTCGCGGGGCAAAGCCATTGGCGGGTGGCGGACGCAAGTTCATCCCGATGCCTGGCGATTCGACCGGGCGCGGGGGCGGAGAAGATGACAACTTCCGCAGCTTTTAGGCGGACTTCGAGATGCCGGACCCGCCCGAATGCATGCCACCTTCAAGGCCACGTTGTCCGCTGGAGCGTATCGTACACTCGTGGCCCTGGTGTACCAACACAGCCGGATCCGGCTCGGCCCGGACAAGCAGCCCCTGCTGGCGAATCGGCTGCGGAGCCGGTTGCGTGCGCTCGGAATGGACTCGTTCGACGAGTACTGCGCCTTCGTGGAGTCGGCGGGCGGCGGCGACGAGATCGGGCAGTTGGTGGATCTCATTTCCACCAATCACACCCGGTTTTTCCGGGAGCCCGAACATTTCACCTATCTGGCCCAGCGGATCCTCCCGGAGTGGATCCCGCGCCTTGCCGCCGAGAAGGCGCCGCTCCGGGTCTGGTCGGCGGCGGCGGCGTCCGGTGAGGAGGCGTACACCCTGGCCCTGGTCCTCGCCGAATACTTTCGCCTGAATCCCCCCGCCGCCGACTGGCGGGTCGAGGCGTCCGACATTTCCCGGCGCATGTTGACCGCGGCAGAGCTGGGCATCTACCGGATGAATGCCGAACCTCCTGTGACCGGGGAGATCTTGAAGCGCTATTTTCAGAAGGGTGTCGGCGTGCGCGTCGGGAGCTGCCGGATTCGGCCGGAGCTGAAACAACACGTCCGCTTCCAGCGCATCAACCTGTTCCAGCCCGACTATCCGGTGCAGCGCCCGCAGCACGTGATCTTCTGCCGAAACGTGATGATCTATTTTGATCCACCGTCGCGCGGAATCCTGGTGCAAAAGCTCACCCGGCAACTGGCCTCCGGCGGGTACCTGTTCGTCGGGCATTCGGAAAGCCTGATGGGTCTCCACCATGAGCTCGAGTCGATTCGCCAAGGTGTCTACCGCAAACCATGAGCACGCCTCGCAGGATTCGCGTCTTGGTGGTGGATGACTCCGCCCTGGCCCGGCGGGCCATCCGCGCGGCGCTCGGACAGGATGCCGGGATCGAGGTCGTCGGCGTTGCCGCGGACGCCTATGTCGCGCGCGAGAAGATACTCTCGCTCGAACCCGACGTCCTCACGCTCGACTTGGAAATGCCCCGGATGGATGGGCTTACTTTTCTCAAAATCCTTCAGATGCACCATCCGATACCGGTGGTGGTGATCAGTTCCCTGACCCCACAGGGATCGGCCAAGGCCATGGAAGCCCTGGCGGCCGGGGCGGTGGACGTTCTGGCCAAACCCAACGGGGACGAGACCCTTGGGGAGCTGGCCCACCGCCTCGCATACCACGTCAGGGCGGCTGCCAGCGCCCGCCTTCGAGTTTGTCGCGCGGAGCCCGGAGGCACCCCGCCGCCCGCCCCGCAGGCAATTGCGTCGGGCGAATTTTCCTCACGCCGCCTCATCGTGATCGGCGCCTCGACGGGCGGAGTCGAGGCCCTGCGCTTTCTACTGCCGCAGCTGCCCGACCGGCTGCCGCCGATTGCGGTGGTTCAGCACATTCCGCCGAATTTTTCCCGAGTGATGGCCGAGCATCTGAATGGACTGTGCCCGTTTGAGGTGCGCGAGGCTGCCAATGACGATGAACTGCGCCCGGGCCTCTGTCTGGTGGCGCCCGGCGATTTTCACCTGGCATTGGTGCCCTCGAGCCGTGGCTACCGCGCGCGATTGACGCAGTCACCGCCGGTGCATCATTGCCGTCCGGCAGTGGATGTCCTGTTCCGTTCCGCGGCCGATCATGCCGGGGCGCAGGCGGTGGCGGTCCTGCTGACGGGCATGGGGGTGGACGGTGCCCGGGGCATGCAGGCGCTGCGCGTTGCCGGGGCGCGCACCCTCGCGGAGCATGAGGACAGCTGTGTGGTCTACGGCATGCCGCAGGCGGCCATCAAGATGGGCGTGGTGGATCACGTCGTGCCCCTGCCGGAAATGGCCCGGGCGCTGTTGCAGGCCCTCGCTCAACCGGTCCGTGCATGAGCGCCGCATCCAATGTCCCCGACCTGCGCGGCATCAGCAGCCGGGCATTGGTCGAAGTCCTTGAGGCTCTGGTATCGCTTTCGGCAATGGAGGTGCGCCGGGCCGTTGGGACTGCTGGCGGCGTCGCAGGGCCCGGGTTCGGCGCCACGGTGGCAATGTGCGGGGAGCGGATCTCCGGCGAGGTGCACCTCGACCTCCCGGAATCGTTTGCCCGCGAGGCAAGCGCCCGCCTCCTGGGCCCTTTCGACGCCACGTCCGCGGACGCAACCCAACTTATGGATTTCGCCGGAGAACTCGCCAACATGGTCGCCGGCCGCATGGCTGCCTCCTTGGATGCCGCCGGCTTCCCGTGCCGGCTCGGCACCCCGGTCGTCGGGTGCGGCCCCGGTCGCCGCGGGTCGTCAGAACTCGATGCCGGGGGAACCCAAACGGATTGGATCTGTGAGGGACATCGGCTCACGCTGGAGGTCCGATGCATCCTGAGGCCATCATGACCCCCAAAATCCTCAGCGTGGACGACAGCAAGACCATCCGCCTGCTGGTGGCCCGGCTGTTTCGTCCGTTCAAGTGCGAGGTGTGCGAAGCGGAGAACGGGGCGCAGGGTCTGGCCGCGGCGGCGCGGGAACGGCCGGACCTCATCCTGCTCGACTACAACATGCCGATCATGGACGGGATCACCATGCTGCGACAGTTGCGCGCGGACGATGTGTTGCGTCGAATCCCCGTCATCATGCTCACGGCCGAGACGGGTTGCGACAACATGGCCACCGTCGCCCGTCTGGGCGTTCGGGACTACGTCACCAAGCCGTTCCGCGAGGAACAGTTGCTGGCCAAGGTGGGACGAATCATCACCCTGACGCCGCGTGCCGGCACAGATGCCTGAGTGCGCAGTCGCTCCCAAACATTTTTTTGTGAACCCCGACTTTCCATCGCGTGCCCCATCGAGGGCCACGCCTCCGTCTGGAACAGCAGCCGACGATGTCAGCACCAGCGCTCTTCACCGGGCCGCCGTGCTGGTGGTTGATGACAGCCGCACCATGCGGCTGGCACTGATCCGCGCCCTCAATGCCATCGGATTCAGAAACGTTACCGAGGCCGTCAACGGGCGACAGGCAATCGACCTGGTTCTCGAGCGGCCTTTCGACTTGATGCTGCTCGACATGGAAATGCCGGAGATGAACGGCATGGAAGTGCTCGTCGCGGTCAAGAACAACCACCATTTGAGCGGACTGCCGATCATCGTGATCTCGGGCGCCGAGCAGATCGAGAACGCCGTCAATTGCATTGAACTGGGCGCGGAGGACTATCTGCCGAAACCCTTCAATCCCACCTTGCTGCGCGCCCGCGTCACATCGTCCATAGAGAAAAAGCGCCTCCGGGACCTCGACCGACTGCGCGTGGTTCAGCTGCAGACGGAGAAAGACCTGCTCGAGATTGAGCGGGATAAGTCCGAGCGGCTGCTCCTGAACATCCTGCCCAAGGCCATTGCCGAACGGCTCAAGCTCGGGGAGCCCACGATTGCGAACGGGCACCCGACCGTAACGGTGATGTTCGCGGACCTGGTCGGATTTACCGCGCTCTCCCGCCGCACAGCTCCCGCCGATTTGGTGAAGGTTCTCAACGGCATTTTTACCGCCTTCGATCTGCTGGTGGAGAGGCATCGTCTCGAGAAGATCAAGACAATCGGCGACAGCTACATGCTCGCCGGGGGGATTCCCGTGTCCCGCGAGGACCATGCCCAGGCGGTGGCTGATGCGGCATTGGAGATGATTGACGCCCTGGACCGGCTCAACGCGGCCAACGGCACCGATCTCAAGATTCGCGTGGGAATGAACACCGGCCCGATCGTCGCCGGGGTAATCGGCAAGCGGAAGTTCACGTATGATCTTTGGGGCGACACCGTGAATGTGGCGAGCCGAATGGAATCATCCGGTGTACCCGGGGCCGTGCATGTTTCCGAGAGCACGTACCAGGTCCTGAAGGAGGACTTCATCTTCGAGGAGCGGGGACTTACTGAATGCAAGGGAATCGGGCCGGTCCTCACCTATTTCCTCAGGCGACGCCGGTCCGCGGTGTGAAGCGCCGACGGTGCCTAGACCTGATGCGTTTCACGCTCGCTGCCGCGACGACCTGCAAGTTTGTCTCGCGGCGCCGGCCTCACATTCCTCGCCGGACAGTCTGATTTGGAGTGGGTGCGCTGGCTGGGGAGAAATCGTGGAGAGGTCAATTCGGGAGGGTGGAGTGACGGAGCGGCTCAGAGTGACAGGTCCCATGTCTGGACGGCTGATCCCGGCATTTTGACGGAGCCGCAACGTCCGGTCAGATCCAACGTTGGGGTGCAACTACAGAGTGACCAGCCGAAAGTGCTTGCGAGTTTCGCGACCGAGTTGGGCTTGGGCGACCCCCACAGGGCGCCGCCAGAAGGGATCAGAGCCGGTCAGGGCGGCTGGCTCGCCTGCGTCCGCGCAGATTTCCTCCGGGAGGGGGAGATGCGGAACAGGGATTGGGGCCGA
>JAHCBB010000055.1 GCA_019634635.1 Verrucomicrobiia bacterium | reverse complement strand
TATCCGTAAGCACTGGGGGAGGATCCGGACCAAGCTGCTGGAGGGGACACATCCGCTGCTCCTTCTGGAAACTCTGGCATGACTGGCGGGGCCGCAAGCGTCACCTCCGGTCGTTTGGCGTTCACGGAGCCGCCCTGAAGAGGGCCCGCACCTCGGCGGGGGCGTGGCGGGTGGCCAAACCTCCGGCCGTGCAACGCGCCTTGAACAACGCACTCCTGCGGCGCTGGAAATTCCTCATGCCATCGGATCTTGGGGCCTCCGTGCAGCATGGCCCCTGCGTTCAACCGCCGGATGCGTGAAAACCGCACGTCCGGTGGCGTGGGAGGGTGCCGGGACGCAATCCCCGGCACCCGACCCGATCGGGTGGTGGGGTCGGCCCTGTGCCGGGGAACTCTTGGCGGATGCCGAGGGCTCCGGTACACCGGTGCCATGTCTGAAACTGCGGAAAGCCGGTTTGCCTCCCTCCAACTTGTCCTGCCGCCTGCACCCAAACCGGTGGCCGTGTACCAGCCGCTGGTTCTGGTTGGCAGCCTGGCACACGTCTCCGGGCACGGCCCGCTGCGATCCGACGGTTCCTTGATCACGGGGGTTGTGGGTCGGGACCTGACTTTGGAGCAGGGGAAGGATGCGGCCCGGCAGGTGGGGCTGGCGATGCTGTCCACCCTGAGGGAGCGGCTGGGCTCGTTTGACCGCGTCCGACGCGTTGTGAAGCTGCTGGGCTTCGTCAATTCAGCGCCGGACTTCTACGATCATCCGCGGGTGATCAATGGTTGCAGCGAGCTGTTCGCGGCGGTTTGGGGGCCGGCGGACGGTGTCGGCGCCCGCAGCGCGGTGGGTTTGGGGCCGCTGCCGGGCAATATCGCGGTGGAGGTGGAGGGGCTCTTCGAGCTTCAGGACTGAGCCGCAGCGGTGCGGCAGGTCCGGTCGGGTTTGCCGGATCGTTCCGGTCAAGGGCCCTGTGGTTCGCTCGCGATGAGGCTTCGTCCCGATGCGCTCTCCCGATCAGGGCCCTTCGTGCCGGCAAACGTCCGGCGGAATCACGTCCCGCTTTGCCGGATCGTAACGCCTGAGGCGCCGGGGATCCGGCCCGGGTCCGCGGAGTGACGCGCCAATCGGAGACGCGATCGCAGGGCACCCCGACTTCGGGCTTGCCGGCGCGGGATCGAATCAGGCAACCCGGAGGGGTGCGGACGATCGTGTACTTTGATCTCGAGACCCAGAAGTCGGCGGTGGAGGTGGGCGGATGGGATCGGATCCGGGACATGCGGATGAGCGTGGGCGTCACGTACTCCACCGCACGAAACGGGTATCGGGTCTATGGCGAGCCAGACGTCGGCGAATTGCTGCGGGAGCTGCAGCGTGCGGACCTTGTGGTGGGCTTCAACCACCTGCGGTTCGACTACGAGGTGCTGCAAGGCTATTCGCCGGTGGACCTGACGCAGAATCCGAACCTGGACATGATGCTGGATCTCAAGGATCGCCTTGGGCACCGGCTTGGCCTGGATGCCATCGCGGAGGCGACGTTCGGTCTCCAGAAGACCGGCGAGGGCCTGCAGGCGTTGGAATGGTTCAAGCAGGGGCGGCTCGCCGAGGTCGCGGAATACTGCTGCTTCGACGTGAAGCTGACGCGGCTGGTGCACGAGTTCGGCGTGCAGCATCGCCAGCTGTTCTACAAGAACCGGTTCGGTGCGACTCTTTCGGTGCCGGTGGACTGGAGGCAGTAGCCGGGCCGCTCAGCGGCCGCGCGACAGGTGCTGCGCCCGGCGGGCGAGATCCACGAACTCGGCGCGGTAGCCCTCGCGGTCGGCACCGAGCCCCTCTTCGGCCATGCGCAGGACGCGATCCCAGGTGAGGTCCCCGCGGTGGGGCGACTGTCGCAGGAGCATGCCATAGCCGGCGACCGCGGCCGCGAAGCGCAGGTCGGCCGAGGCGCGGGCCCACTCCTGGAAGCCGTCCTTCACCGGTTGTTCGATGAGGCGGCTCCGGGTGCCTTCCGGCGCCTGGTACCGGACCTTGAGCAGCAGCAGTTCATCCTCATGGCCGCGCCTGAGGCGTACCGCCGGATCCGGCGCGGCTTCCGTGGCTCCCTGGTACCGCAGCGGGTCGGTGCCGGCGAGATTCGGGACCGCGGGTTCGATCTCGTAGAGCACCGTCACCTGGTGCCCGGCGCCGACCTCGCCGGCATCCTTCGTGTCGTCGTTGAAATCCCGGTCGCGCAACAGGCGATTCTCGTAGCCCAGCAGCCGGTAGGAGCGCACCCGCGCGGGGTTGAACTCCACCTGCACCTTTACGTCCTTTGCCACGGTGACCAGTGTGCCCTCCAGTTGCTCCCCAAGGACCTTTCGCGCCTCGGCGAACGAATCCACGTAGGCGTAGTTGCCGTTCCCCCGGTTGGCGAGCCGCTCCATGGTGCTGTCCTTGAGGTTGCCCATGCCGTACCCCAGCACGCTCAGGAACACCCCGGAACGGGCGCGCTCCTCAATGAGCCGCTGCAGTGCGTCGGGATCGGTGATGCCGACGTTGAAGTCCCCGTCGGTGCACAACAGGACCCGGTTGACGCCCCCGGCGATGAAGTGATCGCCCGCCAGCTGATAGGCGGACTGGATGCCCGCCCCTCCGGCAGTGCTCCCCCCGGCGCGCAGGCCCTCAATGACCTCAAGGATCCGCTCCCGGCCGGAGGTTGTCGCGGCGGTCGGCTCCAACGCGATGCGGGACTCCCCGGCGTAGGTGACGATGCCGACCGTGTCGTGCTCCGCGAGGCGGTCGAGGAGAAGACGGAGCGAGCGTTTCACGAGAGGCAGCCGGTTCTCGGGTTCCATGGAACCGCTGACGTCCACCAGGAACACGAGGTTGGCCCGGGGACGTTCAGCGCGCTCGACGGCGGCGGCCTGTACGCCGACCCGCACCAGCTTGTGGCCCTCCCTCCACGGACACTCGGCAATCTCGACCGTCGCGGCCAGTGGATGCTCGCCGCGGGGGGCGGGGTAGTCGTACCGGAAGTAGTTGATCAACTCTTCGAGGCGGACGGCATCCGCAGGGGGCAGGGAGCCGTCGCGAAGAAAACGACGGACATTCGCGTAGCTGGCCGTATCCACATCCAGTCCGAATGTGGACAGCGGCGCGGTGCCCGGGGACTTGAACGGGTTGTCGGTGATCGGGGCGTAGGACTCGAATCCGGATGGGCGCCTGACCAGGGACTCGCCAACGAAGCGATCCGGCTGAGGCTCCAAATGGAGCCTCTGGAGGCTGTCGCTTCTGCCCCGGTCGGTGTCCGGCGCCGCCGGCTGCCAGTTCAAAGCGGTGGGAGTGGCGGCGGCGAGCCCGCGTCCTGCGGCAACGGAAGCGCTTGCGGCGGTGGCCAGCTGCGGAACCGGCGCCACCTGCTGGGAGGAATCGGGTCCCGCTGCCGAACGGAACTCGACGATCTGGCCCGATGCCGAAAGGGAATCTGCCTCCTTGGGAAACTGGAGCCCGTAATTGGAATCGGGGCTGGCACTGAGATCCGCCAGTGACGGTCCGGCATCCGCTGCGACGGCGCCGCGTGTCTGTCCCGGGCCGGGCGTCGGACTAGCCGGAATGACCTGGACTGGAGCAGCCTGGCTGGTCTGGAGGGATGTCCGGACCTTCACCTTGTCGGACGCGGCGATCGGCGGCGCCGGGGCTGGCGCGGTCTCAGGGGGCCGAGTGACGCTTCCGGGTTTCTCCGGGACCCGCTCCTGATAGCGCAGGGAGGCAAACTGTACCTCCGGTGATTCGCCGCCGGTCCAGAAGGTGAGGGTCAGGGTGATGGCCGCGAGGGCCACGCCCGCAGAGGCGAGCAGCCACCGGGTGCGGACTCCGTGCCACCACCGGAGGATGGTTGTGGATGCCGGCGTCCGCGCGGGGGCTGGGGATCGGACCCCTCCCTGGCGGGTTGGGGACTGGAGAATGGCAGCCCTCTGGGTGGGTTTCAGGGCGGGTTGGGGCTCGGCGGCCATCGCGCGTTCGAGGTGGTCCGCCGTGGCCGCGAGGAGGCGGACTTCAGCGGCCAGTTCGGGAGACCCGGCGATGGCGGCCTCGACGGCTGCCCGTTGGTCGGGAGGGAGTTCACCAAGCGCATAGGCGGTGAGTTCGGGGGAATCGGGAGAGAGTTTCATGGGATCAGGCATCGGGAGTGGCGGGGCAGGGGGTGGCGGAAGACTCACGCTCCAGGTGCTGCAGGCGTTTTCGAAGCGTCCGCAGGGCGGTGTGCAGGAGGAATCCGACGTTGCCGACGCTGAGGGCGGTGATGTCGGCGATCTCCTGGTAGCTGAGCTGGTTCTGGAACTTCAGGCGCACCACCTCCCGCTGGTTGAACGGAAGATCGGCGAGCAGTCCGGCGACCTGGTTCAAGGTGTCCCGGGTGGAGGCGGCATCGGCGGGCGAGGGGTCGGGGGCGGGACGGGCGTCCCATTCGGTCTGGGTTAGCGGACTCATGCGATTGGCCTTTCGTTGCACGTCCAGAGCCCGGTTGCGGCACACGGTGAACAGCCACCGCGCCACGTGTCCGTCCACGGTGCCCGCAGGCTGTTCCCACAGGCGCAGGAAGGCGTCCTGGACGACGTCCCGCGCAGTCTCCAGGTCCCCGGTGAGGCCGAGGGCATACCGGACCAGCGGGCCCTCAAGCCGCTCGAGCGCCCCGGCGACGAACCGGGCTCTCGGGTCGGGGGAGGCCTCCGGGGGGATTTCGACTTCGGACTCCATGCCGTGCAGTGAGTGAAACGGATGCGGAGCGGGTTTCTTAGGAGAAACCCGAAAGGACACCGCAGGGAACTCGAAAAGGGGTTCCGTGCGGGTGCGCGGGGAACGGAAACATCGCCGATGGACTCCGGGGAACCATCCCGGTGTCTGGCCCGTTCAAGGCGGTCGCGCGTTCCTCATGCCGAATTTCTGTTTCGCCCATTGGCCACATTTCTATTGACCCCATCGAGCGGGATGATCCTTGATGCTCACGTTCCACGCAGCGTCCACGAAGTCTTCGGCTCGGCCCATGACTGGGAGAGCAGGGTCCGAGGCCTCCGCGGAGTTCGTGGGCCAAACCAACCAGCACTATGCGATTTCCGAAACTTCGAACCTTGTTCCTTGCCGCCACGCTGGCGGTGCTCCCGCGAGTGGACTCCGCGCTGGCCCTGGGCATCAAGTCCGTCGGCTCCGTGGAACGGGGTGCGGTGACGCAAGTCACCGTGGTCTTTGATGCCACGGTCAATCTGGAGTCCGCCCAGAACCTCGCCAATTACACCCTGGCCGGCGCGACGATCCAGAGCGCCACGGTCATGACCGGGCTGCCGGCGGCGGATGCGCCCGGCAATGTGGACAATGTGCCGGTGAACGGGCGGGTGGTGGACAACCAATGCGTCGTCCTTGCGGTCAACGGGGTGCTGAATGGCGCCCAGACCCTGACCATCCAGGGCGTTGAGGGAGCCGACGGTTCCATCCTGCCGGAGACCGTCCGGCAATTCACCCCGTCCGGATACAAATGGGCCGAGGTCGGGGTGCCCGCGAAGCCGAGTCAGGTGATTGCCGTGGGGACGGACGGATTCGACATCTACAGCAATGGCCGGGCGATGTGGAACGTCTATGACGAGGGCGTGCTGGTGTACAAGGAGTTGGACGGCGATTTCGACGTGGCGGTACGGGTGGAGTTTCAGGACACCTCCAGCGTTTGGGCGCGCGCCGGGGTGATGATGCGCGAGGCGTTGAACGAGGGCCAGGATCGCTCGGTGCAGACCGGCGATATCGAAAACGGAATCGAAGGTACCGCGGCGCGTTTGGTGAACCTGCGCGCCAATCCGACGCGTTCCTTCAACAACGATCCGGCGCCCATGTTGATTGCGGGCAACAATTCTTATGAGTCCATTTACCGTTCCGAAACGGCGGGCACTTACACGGGACCGGGCGGGGGCGTTCCGGAGTATCCCAATGCCTGGACGCGGATCCAGCGGCAGGGGGATTTTGTCACCACCTACCGGTCAAACGACGGGCAGGAGTGGACTGAAATGAGCTCCTTGGACGGCTGGAGCGGGCCCTTTTTTGTCGGACCCTCCTACTTTCCGGAGACCGACAACATCAACGGGGCGTATCCGGAGGCCCGGGGCCGCCTGTTCCTGGCCCAGCTCCGCTTCAATGAGATTACGACACCGCTGGTGCGCAATGTGGCCGGCACCCCCAGTGGCTTCACCTTCCAGATTCAGGATGCGCTGACCGCCACCTTGAATGCCGCCAGTCTCAGGACGACGTGGGATGGCGTCGTGGTGACTCCGGCAGTCTCCAAGAACGACACCATCACCACGGTCACCTACTTTGGTCCGCAGCTTTATGCGCCGGGGTCCCAGCACACGCTGCTGATCGAGTACTCGGACAGCAATGGGGTCCCCAGCCGGACGAGCACCGGGGTGGAGACTCCGAACTATGCCACGATTCCTCCGGCCTACCGGGTGGCCAGTGCGACGACCCGGGGGATCAATGTCTCCGCATATCAAATGGAGGCTCCGCGCGGCCCTGGCGATGCGAATTCCACATCCAACGCTGAGCAGCAGTGGAGCCGCGGATTTCTGGATGAGGCGGGTCAGCCTTGGGTCAATCTGGCCGCGCCGGACCAGGGCGTGGTCAATGTGGTGAACACCCTCGACAACGGCACGAACGACGGAAATTTTCCCGATGGCGAATGGACCGTGGGCATCTTCGACGGAGCGGCGGGGCGGTTCGTTGTCCAGTACTGGGGTTATCTTGAGTTGAATGCGGGCGTCTACCGATTGGGCGTGAACAGCGACGACGGCTTCAAGTTCACGATGTTCAGTGCCGCCCAGGATCCCTTCGGCACCGTGGTCGGCGAATTCAATGGGGGACGCGGACCCGCGGACAGCCTTTTCGACCTGGTGATCACCGAGCCCGGATTTTACCCGTACCGCCTGCTGTATTGGCAGGGGAACGGGGGCAGCGGCGACGGGGCCGCCTGTGAATGGTTCTCGGTGGACGCCTCCGGGACCTTCATCCTGGTCAACGATCCATCGAACCCCAACGCGTTGCGCTCATTCACCACCGCCAGTGGCACCGCGTATGTGGAATCGCTCCTGCCGGCCCAGGGCTACACCGGCGCTCCGCCGGAGGGACCGGTGAAGATTGTGCTGCGCAACGGGACGACGACCGTGGATGCGGCATCCATCACGCTTGAGCTGGATGGGGCCACCGTGACTCCCAACGTCTCCAGTGCGGGCGGGGCCACGACGGTCACCTACGCCCCGGCGCCCGCATGGGGATTCAACACCCGGCATACGGGGACGTTTTCCTACCGCGTGACCGGGGACACGGCAATCCGGATGATCCCGCTCGACTTTATCGTCAAGGGCCTGTCTCCGGACGACCTGCCGGCAACGTCGCTTTGGATCGAGGCCGAGGACTACAACTATCAGTCCGGCCAGACGGTCGCCGAGGCGTCCATCTTCCCGTATTACGGAGGGGCCTATGACGGACTGCCGGCCACGTTGAATGTGGACTACTTCAACTTGGACGAGAACGACTCCAACATCTACCGGCCGGAGGAGGCCCCCAACAATGTGAATCTGGGCAGCGACCTCACCGGGAGATACACGGCGATCCGGCCGGGAGGTGTCGAAATGTTTGTCAACTACAGGATCGGCTGGGTGGCCGACGGCGACTGGTGCAACTACACGCGGAACATTCCGCCGGGGACCTACAATGTGTATGCTGCGTTGTCCTTCGATGGCACGGCCGCCGGGCAGCTCCGGGGCACCCTTGCGAGGGTGACCAGCGATCCATCGCAACCGAATCAAACCCTGCAGCAGATCGGCACCTTCAACGCTCCCGGATCCGGTGGCTGGGGTCAGAACGATCTGGTTCCGATGCGGGCGGCCGACGGGACGGAAGGCATCCTCAAGGTGACCGGCACCGCCCCGACCACGCTTCGATTCACCATGGGCAGTGGCGACTTTGATTACCTGATCCTGTCACCCACCGACGGCGTTCCGCCAAAGATCACACAGGCGACACCGAACCAGACGATCGTCCCGAGGAATCAGGGGGCTGTGACCATTGAAATCACGGACTTCTCCACCGAAGTGGTGCCTGCCACGGTGAAGTTCATTTTCAACGGAGCCGATCAGACCGCGGCCGCCGTGGTGAACAAGGTGGCGGATGTCACCACGGTCACGTACAACCCCGGCGTCCTGCCGGCGAACACCACCGTGGAGTATTCGGTGGACTTCCAGGACACCGGCGGGCTGTTCCAGAACTTCAATGGCCGCTACTCGACCAGCGTGCTGGGAACCGAGGGACAGTTCCTCATTGAGGCGGAGGACTTCAACAGCAGCGGCACCGCGGTGGCGGCCGCCAGCACCATGCCCTACACCGGCGGCGACTATGCCGGACTGCCCGGGGTCAACCTGGTGGACTACACCAGCGACGGCCCGGCGGATATTCCCCCGGACGGGCAGGTGTATCGCGCTCCGTTGAACCCGGTGCTGCCCATCAACGCCAACAACGGGGATCTCAACCGCGGTCTCTGGAACATGACGGTCAACTACAAGATCGGCTGGGCCGATGCAGCGGACTGGTGCAACTACACCCGCAATTTCCCGGAGGGAAGTTATGAGGTCTGGGCGGCCTTGTCGCACGGGGAGACCGGTGCGGACCAGATCCGGGCCTCCCTGCTGCTGGTCACCAGCGACGCCACCCAACCCGGTCAAACCACCCAGCCGCTGGGCTCGTTCAGCGCATCGGGTTCGGGTGGTTGGGGCAGCAATGTGCTGGTGCCGATGGTGGATTCGACCGGACAGCGGATCGTCGTCCCCATGGGCGGGACGCAGACCGTCCGCTTCCAGATGGACAGCGGTGATTTCGATTACATGATCTTCATTCCGAGCGCGGCACCGCCGCCCCTGCCGACCATTTCGGTGACGACCGACGCCTCCGGAAATGTGATCATCACCTATACCGGCACGCTCCTCGGCGCACCGGCCATCAACGTCAACTTCGCGCCGGTGCCCGGTGCCGGCAGTCCATACACCGTGCCCGCGGGTGGCGATCAACAGTACTTCAGGGCATCGAACTGAGGGAGATTCTCGGATTCCACCGGGGGGCCGGAAGACTCCGGCCCCCGCTCGTTTTGTGCGCTCGGATCCGGGGGCGATCCCGGAGCTCACATTCGCGCGAGGCGCACGGGTGATGGCGCACTGCTGGTCCACGGCTTGGCGAATCCCGAAGCCTCTGTCACGGTCCGTGAATGCACGCCGCCCGCTCCCGGAATCCGGCCCGCACGCGCGTGAGGATCCGGGGGGGACTTCTTGCGGTAATCGTTGCGTGGGTTGGGGTGGTGGCTGCGGATTCGGGTCGCTGGACGCTGGTGCAGCCGGACGCGTCCGGTCCTCCTGGATTCCGGCCGGTGTCTCTTGCGGACTCGGGAATCGGCTTCACAAACCGCCTCGCGCCCCAAAGGTCGCTGACCAATCAGATTCTTCTCAACGGCTCGGGCGTGGCCTGCGGCGATGTCAACGGGGATGGACGCGCGGACATCCTGTTCGCCGGACTGGACTCGGACAACCTCCTGGTTCTCAACCAGGGTCACTGGCGGTTTGAGCCGCTCAGGACTTCGGGCCTGGAGCTATCTGGGAAGGCCTGCACGGGCGTGGCTCTGGCGGATCTGGACGGCGATGGCGACCTCGACGCGGTGATCAACACCATCGGGGCGGGCACCCACGTGCTCTTCAACGACGGCACGGGGCACTTTGCGGCGTTGCCAGGTTCGACGCCGCTGAATTCCGGGCGCGCGGGCATGTCCATGGCCATCGCAGATTTCGACGGCGATGGCGACCTGGACCTGTATATCGTGAACTACCGGGTGGCGACGTACCGGGATGATCCCAACACGCGGTTCACCTATGGCTACGACGAGCGTCGCCAGCCGGTGCTGCGGTCCGTAAACGGCGTCCCGGTCACCGAACCGTCCGTTCGAGGCCGCTTCACCTCACGGGTGACCGCGGATGGACGGCTGGAGCGGATTGAGAACGGGGAGCCGGACGTCCTGTATCTGAACGAGGGTACGGGCCGGTTTACCGCGGTGGCCTGGACGGACGGTGCCTTCCTCACCGAGGAAGGGCTTCCGCTGGCGGACCCGCCCCACGACTGGGGGCTTGGGGTTGCGGTCGCGGACTTCAACGGCGATGGCCGCCCGGATCTGATGGTGGCGAATGATTTTGTGTCCCCGGACCGGTGGTGGCTGAACCAGGGCGTAAAGGATGGCCGGCTCCGATTTCGGGCGATCCCCCGGCTGGCGGTGCGTCATACCAGCTACTTCTCGATGGGCGCAGCGGTGGGCGATGTGAACCGGGATGGATTCGAGGATGTGTTCGTCGCCGACATGCGCAGCCGGGACCATGCGCGTCGCATGGTGGACCTCGGTGTGAGCCGTCCGGAATCGCCGGCGGTGGGTGCCGTGGACGTGCGCCCGCAGGCGAATCACAATACCCTGCAACTCAATCGTGGGGACGGCACTTTTTCCGAGATCGCCATGTGGGCCGGCGTGGATGCCACGGACTGGTCCTGGGCTCCGGCCTTCCTCGACGTGGATCTCGATGGATGGGAGGACCTGCTCATCACCGCCGGGCACGAGCGCGACCTGCAGCATGCGGACCTGGTCGCCGCGGCCGAGGCACAGGCGACGGGCCCCAATCTCACGCTCGCCACCCTGGTGGAATCCCGACGGAACCTGCCGCGACTTGAGCGGAAGAACATGGCGTTTCGAAACCGCTGGCCGGCACCCTTCAAGGACAGCAGCACTGCATGGGGATTTGATGCCAGGGGGGTGTCGCATGGACTGGCCTTCGCCGATCTCGATGGCGACGGGGACCTCGACGTGGTGGTGAACCGGCTGAACGAAGGAGCGCTGCTGCTGCGCAACACGGCGCCGGGACCCCGCCTCCTCGTGCGACTCGCAGGGAACCGGCCCAACACCCGTGGCATCGGGGCGATCGTTCACGTGGACGGCGGTCCGGTGCCGCAGGAGCGCCGGATGCGGGCCGCTGCGCACTACCTGTCCTCCGATGATCCCGCCCTCTCGTTTGCCGCCGGTGACGGCCGACGCGCGCTCCATGTCACGGTTCGCTGGCCTCAAGGCGGAAAAACCGTGTTGTTGAACGTCCCGCCCAATTCCCTCTGTGAACTCATCGAGTCGGAGGCGACGGCCCCGCCAAACGCTTCCGCGATGCCGCTGGCGCCCCTGTTTGAAGATGTTTCGCAGCGGGTGAATCACGCGCACTGGGAGGATTCCTTCGATGACTTTCAGAGACAGCCTCTGCTGCCGCGCCGCTACAGCCAGGAAGGTCCGGGCGTGGCCTGGGTGGACCTTGATGGCGACGGACGAGAGGATCTCGTGGTCACCGCCGGCACCGGAGGTCGGGTGGCCGTCCTGAGGAACCATCCGGATGGATCGTTGCGTCCGTGGATTGGAGGGAGCCTGCCGGTACAGACGCATGATGCCCTCGGTGTTCTGGCCTTTCCGGGATCGAATGGGGTGACTGGCACCGTGATCGCTGGCATTTCGCGTTGGCAGGGGGCGCCGGAAGCCGGCGTCGGGGGAGCGGCATTGGGATGGACTCCAGGGAATCCGAATTCCACCGAAGTCCTGGATGGACTTCCCGACGGGTGCGGCGTTCTGGTCCTCGCCGACCTCGATGACGATGGTGTTTTGGAATTGTTCGCGGGTGGCCGATACCGGACAGGCCGCTTTCCGGAGGCGGCTCCGTCGGCGCTTTACCGTAGGGGTCCGGACGGCCGGTGGGTGATGGATCCCGGAGCGTCATCGGTGTTGCTCGACGTCGGCCGGGTCAACGGAGCGTGCGCGACGGATCTGGATGGCGACGGAAAACCCGAGTTGGTGCTTGCCTGCGAGTGGGGCCCGATCCGGATTTATCAATGGAAGGAGCGAGGCCTCATTGAAGTGACGGCCGCGTGGGGCCTGGAACCATGGACCGGGTTGTGGCGTGGCGTCGCTTCAGGAGATTTCGATGGGGACGGACGACTGGATCTGGTGGTCTCCAACGTCGGTCTCAACACGGAATTCAGCCCATCGCCCGGGGCGTTGCGGGAACTAGATTTTGGCGAATGGGGCGGCGTTGGGTCGGTCCAGTCATTGGAAGTCCGCTTCGACGCCGAACTCGGGAAACGCGTACCCATTCCCCGACTGGACGCCGTTGCCGCGGCCCTGCCGTCGGTTCGTGAGCGATTCCCGAGTCATGAGGCGTTTAGCCACGCCCACGCCGGCGAGATTCCCGGCCCTGCCGGCGTCCGCAGATTGTCCGCGGCCACGTTCGCCTCGTGCGTCCTATTGAACCGCGGAGACCGGTTCGAGGTGCGGCCGCTGCCGCCGATGGCTCAGTGGGCCGTGGGGACGGCGGTGGTGGTCGAGGATTTCAATGGCGACGGCCTTGAAGATCTGTTCCTCGGACAGAATTTTTTCCCGACGCGCCCGGAGGACGCCCGGAGCGATGCGGGACTTGGGTTGTTGCTGCTCGGCGACGGACGGGGCGGACTCCGTCCGGCAGAAGCCATGGAAAGCGGATTGAGGATCTGGGGGGATCAGCGGGGGGCGGCGGCGGCTGATTTCGACGGGGATGGACGCGTGGACCTGGTCGTGACCCAGAATGGGGCGGCCACGCGTCTGTTCAGAAATGTCGGGGCCCGGCCAGGACTGCGGGTGCGCCTCAAGGGTCCTCCGGGGAATCCATCGGGCGTTGGCGCGGTTCTTGTTTCGGAGCGCGCAAGCGGTGCTGTGAAGATCACGGAAGTCCAGGCGGGCAGCGGCTGGCTCGGGCAAGGGGGGGCGGTGCGAGTGATTCCCGGGGACACCACATCGCTGACGGTGCGCTGGCCCGGGGGGGCCACGAGCACGGTGAGCGCGCTCGTCGGCGGGCCAGAGGTGGTCGTGCCGTTCGAAGGGCGGACGGAGGTATCGCGATGATCGAAAGCTCCAGCGCGTCCCGGTGGCCGCGGTGGATGTCCGTGGGCGTGATCATGGCCGGACTGCTCCACGCAGAGACGGACGCGGCGCCCGTGCCCGGCGGGCGTTTCCAGGATCTGGCACCTCTGGAACCCGGATCGGCGGGATTCCACCGGTTGCTTCCCAGGGACTCCGGACTTGCCTTCACCAACCGGCTGTCCGACGACGCAGCGGCGGCCAACCAGATCCGCCTCAATGGCTCCGGCGTGGCGTTGGGGGACGTCAATGGCGACGGGGCCTGCGATGTCTACTGTTGCGGCCTCGAGTCGGACAATGCGCTGTTCCTTAACCGCGGCGATGGAATGTTTCTTCGTGATGACCGCTCCCCGGTGCTGGCCTGCCCGGGACAGGACTCCACCGGGGCGGTGCTTGCCGATGTGGACGGGGACGGGGACCTGGACCTGCTCGTCAGCGGCATCGGGGTGGGGACGCGTCTGTTTCTCAATGACGGCACCGGACGGTTCGAAGAGCGGATGGATTCGGGACTGTTCCGGCGCGGCGGAGCCACCTCGCTGGCGCTGGCCGATGTGGATGGCGATGGGGATCTGGACCTGTATGTCTGCGTCTATCGCAGCCAGACGATGCGGTCCACCGGCCTGACGCTGCTCAACAGGAACGGGCGGCGCATGGTGCCTCCCGATCAGCGGGAATTGCTCGAGATCACCCCGGAGGGCCGGATTCTGGAGCAGGGTGAGCCGGATGTGCTCTACCTGAACGACGGCACCGGGCGCTTTGAACCGGTTCCGTGGATTCGGGGCGCATTTCTGAACGCCGACGGTCGTCCCCTGGAGCGTGTTCCGTACGATTGGGGACTCGCGGCGCAGTTCCGTGACATCAACGGCGACGGCCGGCCGGATCTGTATGTGTGCAACGACTTTCATTCCCCGGACCGGTTCTGGATCAATGAATCGGAGCCCGGGACGGTGCGGTTCCGTGCCGCCTCGGAGCTGGTATTGCGCCACACCCCGACGTTCTCCATGACGGTTGATTTTGCCGATTTCAACCGGGACGGGTGGGACGATTTTATTGTCGCCGACATGTTGAGTTCGGATCCGGTCCGCCGCCTGATGCAACTCGCGGCGTCGGATCCCTACGAGTACCGGCCGGGGGTGTACCTGGACCGTCCCCAGTTCGACCGGAATGCGCTCCAGATCAACCGGAGAGACGGCACATTCGCCGACACGGCCTGGTCTGCTGGCGTGGCGGCCACGGACTGGACGTGGTCCGTGGCAGCATTGGATGTGGACCTGGACGGTTGGGAAGATTTGCTCTGCACGACGGGGCACGCTTTCGACACCCAGGATTTGGATGCCGATGCCCGCATTCAAGCCGCGGGTCCGTGGACCCGGGAGAGTACTCCACGAAAGCTGCTGATGTATCCGCGGCTGACCCAGCCGAACCGAGCCTTCCGGAATCGTGCGGTGAGATCGGACGGCACGTTGCGCTTCGAGGAAATCTCCGGGGCGTGGGGCTTCGACGCGGACGGTGTGTCCCACGGAATGGCGCTTGCGGATCTGGATGGGGATGGCGACCTGGATGTGGTGGTCAACAATCTCAATGGACCGATGCATCTGTACCGGAACCAGGCCACCGCAAGGCGGCTGGCGGTCCGATTGCGCGGTGAAAAGGGGAACGCGGGTGGGGTGGGTGCCAGGGTTTCGATGTTGGGGGGCGCGGTGCCGCGGCAGGATCAGGAGGTCATTTCCGGGGGCCGGTATTTGAGCGGGGACGACGGGCTTCGAGTGTTTGCCGCGGGCGATGCGCCAACGGTGACGGTGGACATCCAATGGCGCTCGGGCCGCACCAGCCGCCTCGAGCGGGTGCCGGCGCACGGCATCCTGGAGGTGTTCGAGCGCGATTCTGGCTCCTCCCCGGAGCAGCGAAAGGCGCCGCAGGTCGGTCTGGCCCTGATGCGCGAAACCGAGGGACTGTTGTCCCATGTCCATCGTGCCGTGAACGGCGACGAACGACTGAGACAACCGTCATTGCCGGTATCGCTCTCCACCTTGGGGCCGGGGGTGAGCTGGGCGGATCTGGATGACAGCGGGGTGGACGCCCTCGTGCTTTCGGACGGCGTCGGCGGTGGTCTCCGAATCTTGCGCATCGGTCCGGAAGTCCGCACAACCGTGTGGTCCGCCGGAGATCGCGAAATCACCTCCACCCTGCCGCTGGGACAGGACCTCGTGATCGGGCTTGCGCCTTCAGGGAACCCGGAGGCACCGCAGGTTGTCCGGCTCCGGCATTCACTCCCACCGGCAGGGCATCCCTTGGGAATTGCCGTTGGGCCCTCGGCGGTCGGGCCGATGGCGCTCGCCGATCTGGATGGCGATGGCGACCTCGATCTGTTCTTGGGCGGGCGGCATCTGCCGGGACGGTGGCCGGAGTCCCCGGTCTCCTCCGTCTACCGAAATGAGGACGGCGATTTCGTGAAATTCCAGGATCTGGACGGAGTGGGCATGGTGTCGGGCGCGCTGTTTTCGGACCTCGACGGGGACGGGACACCGGAGCTCGTGCTGGCGGTGGAGTGGGGTGCACCCCGGGTCTTTCGTTGGCGGAAGGGGCGCCTGGAGCCCTGGGATCCTCCCGTCGTCCGCGCGGACGGCCACAAGGAGGCGTTGCCCGCGGCGGAGGTCCTTGGGGATTTGACCGGTCGCTGGCTCTCGGTGGCCGCCGGGGACTTTGACGGGGATGGCCGCATGGATCTGGCTTTTGGAAACTGGGGGGATAATGGGCCTCACGCGCGGGACGAATCGGCGCTTTACCACGGCCACCTGGCCGGAACATCCGTTGTTGACGTCCTGGAGGTTGCCCGAGATCCGTCGCGCGGGATCGAGAGGCCCATCCGTTCACTGGCGGCACTTCGTGCGGGCTGGCCGCAGTTGGAGGAGTGGTTTCCAAGCTTCGCGGCGTTCAATCGGGCGGGCGCACCGGCGATCCTGTCCCGATCGGCGACACCGCCCCGGGTTCTGCGCGCCCGGTGCGCCCATTCCGTCGTCGTCCTTCAGCGGGACGGCTTCTTCGAGGTTCGCGCGCTGCCCGCGGAGGCGCAGTGGGCGCCCGTGTTTGGGATCAGTGTCGCGGATTTTGACGGCGATGGTCGCGAGGACCTCTTCCTTGCCCAGAACTTCTTTGGCGGGGATCCCTTCGTTGCCCGCCTAGATGCGGGTCGTGGGTTGCTGTTGCTGGGTGATGGCGGTGGCGGATTTCGGCCGCTTTCCACCGCGCAAAGCGGCATAGCGGTATGGGGCGAGGGGCGCGGCGCAGGCGTCGGTGACTTCAATGGGGATGGACGCCCCGATTTGTGCGTGGCCCAGGCGGGAGCGCGTACGCTGCTTTTCGAAAACGTCAGCGGCCGGCCGGGATTGCGCGTTCGCCTCATGGGTCCGGAAGGCAACCCAACGGCTGTGGGTGCGTCGTGTCGGTTGATCTTTGCCGATGGACCCGGACCGAGGCGTGAGGTGCGTGCGGGCACCGGGTATTGGAGCTGCGACAGCCCGACGCTCCTGCTCGGCGCGCCGGTATCTCCATTGGCGTTGGAGATACGATGGCCCGGTGGTCAGGTGGACCGTCGCGGGCTCCCCGCGGGTTTGAATGGCGGTGTCCGGCTGGAGTTCCGGCAGTGATCCGTCAGGGAATACGAAGATTGCGGAGGATCATGACCGATGGACCGCGGTCCTCCCACAGGCGGCGGATTTCCGGGGGAACGGCGGTGGGCATCCCGACGAGCGAGCCCAGGACCAGATCCTCGTCGCCGTCACCGTCCACGTCGCCGGCATCCAGCGTGATCCAGCGGCCCAGCAGGGCGGCTGGATGGGTTTGTCGAACGAACCGCGGCTCCCGGGCTGTCCCCTCATTGTTGAAGTAAACGAACCCCTCTTGCGGGGTGTCCTCGTAGTCGGGGAAGAAGCTCACTGCCGCGATATCCGGATCGCCGTCACCGTCGAAATCGCGAACCACGGCCTTGTAGGCGCCGGGCAGGAGCAGGAACAGCCAATCGTCGTAGCGGTGACCGCCCCGGTTGCGGAGAATTCGGATGCCATGGTGCGGCCGGGGCGGCGATGTGTGAAAGTCGGCGTTGTCCCCGTTGGTCACCACCAGGTCGTCCATCCCGTCCCCATCCATGTCGGCGAAACAAAACCCGGAATGGCCCCATCCCGGATCCCGCTGGAACACCTCGCGCGACCGGAAATTGCCGCGGCCGTCGTTCAGGAAGAACAACAGTCGCTCTCGTGCCTGCGCCTGGAGGACGGCGAGGTCCGGAGTGCCGTTGCCGTCGAGGTCCCGGATCTCGCATTGCACCGCGCCGGGTTCGGCGAGCAGCACGAGTTCCTTGAACACGTCGTTGGTTCCTGCGGCGAACCAGGAGAGGCGTCCGATCAGATTGCCGAATCCGCAGACCACGAAGTCCTCGCGGCCGTCCCCGTTGAGATCGGCCACGTCGAGGTCCGCGATCCGCGGCAGGCCTTCGGCGAGCACCTGACGGTGGAAGCTGCCGGGACGCTGGAGCATGCGGATCACCTGCCCGCGCGGTTCTTCGCGCGGGAAGAAATGGCCAATGCAGCCGAACCACAGGGCGTCGGGACGGATCACCGCCGCCGTGGGAATGTTATTCAGGGGCAACGAGCCGATCTGTGCGCCGTCCGGTTCCAGAAAGTCCACCCCCTGGCTGGTGACATCCCCGACGATCAGGACGCGGCGGTGTGGGTCCACGAGGGCCAGGGGCGTGAGCTGCGGCACTCGTCGCGCAGGCGCGGGGACGGGAGTGAATTGCGTGAGTTGTGCCGGAGAAGGGCCATCGGCCGGCCCGGCTGGCAATTGCGCAGGGGCTGTGCGCAGGTAGTGGGCTGCAATGGCTTCGAAGGCATGCTCGGGAATCCGGGGCTCCTTTGGAAACACCCCGGCTTCCAGGAGCAGATCCAAGTCTTTGAAATACCCGTTGGTGGGCGGGGGTTCCAGCCCCGCCAGGTAGCGCATCTTGGGAAGCAGCTCTGCCTCCCACGTGCGGCGATCCAGGTGTGCTGCCACTGGCAGCGCATGACATTGGACGCAATAAACGCGCGCCAGCGCCGCGCCGTCGCCCTGGGGAATCCCGGATCTTTTCGGGACCTCCGCGGCGTCGGCCTGGAATGCCATCCAGAGGCCGACCACCAGGCAGGCCTGCAGGTACCGGTGGTGCATCGCGAGACCATTCTGCGACATCTGGATCCTGAGCGCGACCTTCGAGGCGTCCGGCCGCCCGGGCCCCCGGGAAATCACGGGCGGGCGCTCAATTGGGAGCTTGGGCGCTGAAGTTGGTGACGGTCCGAACCCGAAGGAAGCGGGGGCCCGGCAGATCGAGGGGCACCAGATCCAGAACCGTGATGCGCCGCCGCCCATCACCGACTTCCTCGTGGAGCACTGCGACCGATGCCTTGCTCCAGTCACTAAGGTTCGGGGATGTTTCCACAAGCAGGTGCAATTGAGGGTCCATGGAGACCGCATGGAAATAGGTCAGTGTACCGTGCGGTTTCCCATCAACCCAGACCACTCGGTACGCGGACGCAGGACCATTCAGGCTGTCGGGTGTTGTGAAGGCCAGATCGCCGCCGATGGCGCCCGGGGTCACCTTCGACGGGTTCGTGACCGATCCTGAGGATGACAACCCAAGACCTGGCGCCGCTGATGCCACCGGGAGCGCCTCGATGCGGACGT
>JAHCBB010000054.1 GCA_019634635.1 Verrucomicrobiia bacterium | reverse complement strand
CGAATGCTGAACGTCACCGGACCGGCGCTTGCAGCCGGCCCCGGCGCCTCCCATAGTCGCCGGGTTTCTGCATCCTTCATGAACGAACCCATCCGCATTGCCGTCACCGGCGCCGCCGGCCAGATCGGCTACTCCCTGCTGTTCCGCATCGCCTCCGGCGGGCTGTTCGGTCCCGATCAACCCGTGATTCTCCATCTGCTGGAAATCGAGCCGGCCCTCAAGGCGCTCCAGGGGGTGGTCATGGAACTCGACGACTGCGCCTTCCCCCTGCTCCGCGGCGTGGTGACCACGGCGGATCTTGATGAGGGCTTTCGCGGAGTTCAGTGGGCGCTCCTCGTCGGCAGCGTGCCGCGCAAGGCCGGCATGGAGCGGAAGGACCTGCTGGGCATCAACGGCCGGATCTTCGTCGGTCAGGGGCAGGCCATCGCCCGGTCCGCAGCCCCCGACGTCCGCGTCCTGGTGGTGGGCAACCCGTGCAACACCAACGCCCTCATCGCCATGAACAGCGCCCGGGCGGTTCCGGCGGACCGCTGGTTTGCGATGACCATGCTCGACCAGTCCCGGGCGCGCACCCAGCTGGCCCGCAAGGCCGGCGTACCCATCACCGAGGTGCGCCACCTCGCGATCTGGGGCAACCACAGCGCGACCATGTATCCCGACTTCCACAACGCGACGATCGGCCGCCGGCCCGCCACGGAGGTCATTCAGGACCTGGCCTGGTTCAGCGACACCTTCATCCCTACCGTGCAGAAGCGGGGCGCGGCCATCATCGAGGCCCGCGGATCCAGTTCAGCCGCATCGGCCGCCAATGCGGTAGTGGATACCGTCCGGGCGATCACTCGGCCGACCCCCTCCGGAGAATGCTTCAGCGTCGCCGTGTGCTCCGACGGCAGTTACGGCATCGAGAAGGGGTTGCTCTTCAGCTTCCCGATGCGCGCCGACGGCCACCGCCTTGAAATCGTCCAGGGACTGCCGGTCAACGAGTTCAGCCGGGCGCGCATCGCCGCCACCGAGGCGGAGCTTCGCGAGGAGAAGGCCCTGGTGTCGGAACTGATCAACGGCGCTTAGACAAAGCCCCCGCGCTGGTGTCTAGTCGCTTCGGGTCCCTTCCCGGATGAATTCATGATCACCAGCGTTTGCCGACCTGACCCGGCCGTCCGCACGATGCGTCTGGGCGTCTGGATGCTGGTGGCCGCCGGAGGGCTCGCCGCGGCCTCCGCGGCCACCGTGCGTTTTCGGGAACCCTTGCCGACCGCCTACCTGCTCGAGGAACCTGCCGCCGCGGCCCCGGGTGCCACACGCGCCGCCCCGGCCACCCGGCCCTGGACGCGGGCCACCGTCGTGGACGAGCCGGAACATCAGGTGGAGTTCAGCGATCGCGTCGTCCTCCAGACCGGTCCCGGGGTGTCCCCGGAGGCGCTTCTGGCCACGGTCTCCGTCCCCCTCACCCTCGACCGCCAGCCGGAACCGGGATTGTTCATTTTGCAGGCCACCGACAGCCGCGCCGCCATTGAGGCGGCCGTGGCCCTTTCGGAGGAGCCGGGAGTGATCGCTTGTTATCCGGTGATGCGCCGTCCCTGGGGACGCCATCGTACTTTCGCCCCTGTTCCCGACGACCCCTATTTCAACGAGCAGTGGCACCTCGACCATCGGGGCACGGACCGGAACCTCACCGGCCCCGACCTCAATGTCCGGGGCGCCTGGCCGGTCACCCGTGGCGAGGGCGTGATCGTCGGCGTGGGTGATGACGGGGTGCAGACGGGGCATCCGGACCTGTCCGGGCGGATCGCCCAGGGCTTGAGTTACAATTTCTTCCGAAGTCTGCCCACCGGGCTGCCGGCATCCAGCGAGGCCAATCATGGAACGGCAGTGGCCGGCCTGGTGAGCGCCGAAGACAACAACGGCCGGGGCGTCTCCGGCGTGGCGCCCCGGGCGCAGCTGGTCAGCTGGGTGCTGTTCGGAACCTCGGTGTTCGGGTTCGAGAGCTTTGCGAGCGACGAGCAGTTGATGGACATGTTCCAGTACCTGTCCAACCGGGTGGCCGTGCAGAATCACAGCTGGGGCAACGCCACCCTTGGACAGTTGGGCATGGATGCGCTCGCCAGCTCGGGGGTGGGCAACGCGGTCACCAACGGCCGGGGGGGCCTCGGCGTGGTCATCGTGCGGGCCGCCGGCAACGCCCGACTGCGTGCCTCCAATGCGAATGATGATGGGTTCGCCGCCGACCCGCGCGTGGTGACCGTGGCCGCGATCCGCAAGGACGGCCGGGTGACAAGTTACAGCAGCCCGGGCGCCAACATTCTCGTCGGCGCGCCCAGCGGCGATACATTCCCGCCCGAGGGAGACGGCCTTCCGACCGACGATGTCCTGACCACGGACCGGACGGGCAACGACGGCTACAGCGCGGGATCCACGGATCGGGCGAACTACACCGGGTTCGACGGCACGTCCGCGAGTTCCCCCCAGATTGCCGGCATCGCCGCCATGGTGGTCGCCGCAAACACCAATCTCACCTTCAGGGACGTCCAGCACATCCTGGCCCTCAGCTCACGCCACCTGGATCTGGCAGACCCCGCCATGCGGACCAATGGCGCAGGCTTCCGGGTGAGCGAGAACGTCGGGTTCGGCATGCCCGACGCCGCGGCGGCCGTTCAGATGGCCCTTCGCTGGAACAACCTGCCCCGTCCGGAACGCGTGGTCGTCGAAAGCCGGGTGCGCCGGGAGATCCCGGATGATGCCCTGCGTGTGGGACTCGCCGGACCCGACGTCCCGGCCACCCTGCGTTCGGTGAAGTGCCTGCCGTCCCTCGGACGGCATCCGGACAACCCGACCGGCTTCCTGCCGATCGTGGATGTGGGCCTGGCCAACGGGCCGATCACCCGGGACCTCACCGGGCGGGCGGCACTCATCCAGCGCGGGGGAACCCTTTTTGCGGAAAAGATCGAGCGGGCCGCCCAGGCCGGGGCCTCGTTTGCAATCGTGTACAACAACACCGGCACCACCGAAATCCAGGCGATGGGCGGGACCAAGTTCGCCCGGATCCCTGCCGTCAGTATTGCCCGCTCCACCGGCGACGCCATCCGGACCTACGCAGCCGCCAACCCGGCCGCCACGGCACGCCTGCTGCTGATCCCGACCTTTTACACCCTCGAAGTCACCAATACGCTGGTCTGCACCCATGTGGGCGTGCGCCTGCGCACCACCCACACCCGCCGTTCGGACGTCCGGGTCACCTTGGTGTCTCCGATGGGGACCCGGTCCATCCTGCAGGCCATCAACAACCACGAGGCGCCGGGTCCCGTGGACTGGACCTACTGGAGCACCCAGCATTTTTACGAATCGAGCTTCGGCGAATGGCGGGTGGAGGTCAGTGACCAGCGCGACACCGTGATCCCGTTGGGTGCCGGGACACGTCCGGCCACCGGTGCGGTCACGCTGGTGCAGTTGATCGTGGACGGCATCCCGATCACGGACACGGATCGTGACGGTCTGGACGACGAATGGGAGCGGCAGGCGTTTGGCGACCTGAGATTTGGTCCGCGGGACGATCCGGATGGCGATGGCGCGAGCAATGCGAGGGAACAAATGGTTGGCACACCGCCACACGTATCCGATGCCCCGCTGCGTGTGGAATGGACCGAGTTCGAGCCCGGATTCTGGCGCTTTGAATGGCCG
This sequence comes from Verrucomicrobiia bacterium, assembly GCA_019634635.1. NCBI lineage: Bacteria > Pseudomonadati > Verrucomicrobiota > Verrucomicrobiia > Verrucomicrobiia bacterium. Next base: position 15,078 of record JAHCBB010000054.1, on the reverse strand, counting down.
GCTCTGGACGGGCTGCGGTACTCCCTGCGAACGGCCTCATCGGTCGGCGGATCGTTTGTCCAGCGGGCGGCCGTCACCGGCCGCTTTCCCTTCACGGAATACGTGATCCGTGCCCCGGCCGATCTTGAGCGTTACTTCGGGGTGAGCACCAACGCCCCGTAGGTCGCCCTGAAGATCGAAGCGTGGCGGGGCAGCGATCTTGACTCGAATCCACCTGCCTCCCGCCCGCTCCATCCTTCCCTCAGCCTTTCAGCGCTTTCTCCCGGACGGACAATGGATTGTTGGCTCTGGAACCAGATCGCCTTCGGGCCAGCCCGATGGGTTTCGGGCGAGATTGGTTCTCCATGCAGAGGGCGAAACTGGCCTCATTACGGAAACGGTCGTTTCGAGCAACGGAGTGACCCTGAATCGCCTGCGGTGGTCCGTGCGGGATCTGCTTGTGGTGGTGGAATCACGCCCCGCTCTCAACCCGGCGGTACCGTGGATGGTTGAAGTGGGTGTTCCCCGGATTGAGGATTCCTCCATCGTGCTCGATCTTCAGAGAAAGACGGAACAACGCTATTTCCGAATTCGCCGCGTGAACTGAAAAGCGTCCTGCGCAACCCCCCGCCAGGAATCGCAAGCCACCGGCAACAACGGACCGGTGATCAATGGCATTCGAGGGGCAGCGGGGTCACGGGATTCGCCGCAATCTCGACGCATGACATTGATGCGTTACACACGCCCGTTCCCCTCCGTCATCGCCTTCGCCCTCGCGGTCTCATCCGCCCACGCGTCACAAGAAGGCTTTGTCACACCATCATGGCGCGGCACTCCGGGAACCCTCTACCATGGCTGGGAGTCCTTCACGTCCTCCTCAGGGGACCCGGGCAGCCGCCCGGACCTGCCGGGAAGCGGCACCGCGGCCACCCTGTTCCAGCACGATCCCGGCGCGTTCATCACCGGATCCGGAAACATCTACAACCCCGGGGGGATTAGCTCGTTCACCTTGAGGCAATCGTCACTGGATCCCGTCGGGCTCGTCGTGTTCCAGGCACGGACCCTCGGCGCAGAGCTCGACTACGCCTCCGTCCAGCTGGCTTACGATGTCGGAGCGGGCACGCAGCTCTTGATGACGTCCCGGACGGAAACCGACCGGGGCACCCTCCTGGGGGCCTCGGTCTCGTCCCTCTGGGAATGGAATCTCACCGACTCGGGGGTCACCTCATTTGAGATCCGGTTCGTCGCGGACGGCAGCAGTCTGAGTCTGGATTCCATCACGCTGGACACGCGGTCCGGGGGCGTGGTGCCCGAGCCGTCCACATGGGCCCTGATGCTGCTCGGCGTCGCCGGCCTGGCCGTGCGACTCAGAAAGGCCCGCCATGAATAGTGGCCGCCTCGTCGCCGGCATCACGCTGGGCGTGCTCACGGGATTCGGGGCCGAATTCCAGCACGAGTTTGCCCAACCCTCCCGGGACCGCTGGATGTATCCCTTCAACGCGACACCGGGAACGCGTGCCGCCGCACCCGTCTTCTCGACCTTTGGCGACGAGGCCGGCGTGGACACCCGGCATGGGCAATTCCTCATCGGATGGGACACCGAAGAGGCGGTCCCACCGGGACATCCCCGGGCCCACTACTGGATCACTGCGGCCCGCCTCGAACTCACGGTCCTGCGACCTGACAGCTTCATCCATGACCCGACTCCGGACCCGTTTGAATCGGGATTGCCCCCGGAGGATCCGCGGGCAATTCCCGATCCAGACCCCGGGCGTCCGATCGAGCTCTTCGGGGCCGGATTTCGCAATGAATTCACGGCATGGACCTTTGAGGAATCCTCGCCGTTTGGTCCCGCATCCACGGGACGCCGGAACGCGTTCGCCGCAGGATTCAATCCCGCCCGGCAACGGGTGGACGTCGGCAACAACGTGGGCAAGACCAACGAGGCGTACTCCCCATTCCCGACGCGTCCGTTCGCGATCGGCATCGTCACTGATGTCGCTGCCGGCGACCCCGTGCCCGCCGGAGCCACGGTCCGGTTCGACGTCAACGTCGCCGACCCCGACGTCCGGGGCTACCTGCAGGAATCCCTGCGCTCCGGGCGCCTCTGGCTGACGGTCACCTGGCTTGGTGAGTCCTCGGGATTGTCTGGAACGCCGACCTATCCCGACTTCGCAACGCGCGACAACCTCGTGTACGACCCGCCCCGCCTCACGATTGAGGGAGTTCTGATCGGCCCGGATGACGACGATGAAGACGGGCTCCCGGATGATTGGGAACGACTGTTCCTTGGGGGTCGCGATTCCACCGGCGACGACGATTCGGACGGTGATGGCGTGAACAACATCACGGAATGGCTGCAGGGCACCGATCCCGGTTCCGACCGCAGCGTGTTGCGGATTCAGCCGCAACCTGCCGTCGCGGATTCCGGTCCCGGCCTCGCCATCACCGACGACGGACCTGGCGCGCCCGTCGTTGAGGTGTCCACGGATCTCAAGGAATGGCGGGAGGCCACCGGCCGCCTGGAATTCCTGGAACCCCGGAACGGCCACTGGATCCCGGACTCCGAATCCGTCGAACCCGTTCAATTCTTCCGGCTTCGGCGACCCGATCCCGAGCCGGAATCCCCCACCACCCCCTGAAGCTCGATCCGATCATGAACCCACATTCACTACTTCATACTCTCCTCGCGGCCGCCGCCCTTGCCTTGGGGTCTCCCGCCATCGTTCGCGCCCATTCCGTATGGATTGAGCCCGACAGCACCGGCACCCTGGTCGTCCGCTTTGCCGAACCGGATGGAAAGCTGGAACGGTCTCCGGGACACCTCGACAGCCTGCTGCTGCCGAATGCGTGGTCCGCCGCAGGCGGGTCGGTTCTCACAAATCTTCTGGTGGTCAAGAAGGCGGACCATTTCGCCCTCACACCGGGAGACCCGGAGTCTCCAGCCCTGGCGGAAACGGCATTCGTCATCATGGGCACCCCGGGACCCAATGCCCGGCGACCGTTGTTTTACGCCCGGTGGCATCCGGTGCACGCACAGGGCGCCCGCCCCATGATGACACTGGATCTCGTGCCCGGGGAGTCTCCGGGAACCGTTCGAGTCTGCTTCCGCGGAAAGCCCCTGCCCGGCGCGCGGGCCATCCTGCGGACTCCCGATGAGCGCGAGCGTGAGCTCACCGCAGACTCGGAGGGCGTGCTCCATTTTGGGTCCGGGCAGCCGGGCTGGCACCTGCTCACCGTTGCACGACACCGGGAGCCTGCTGGCGGCTTCGCCGGCGGCCGCGAGTACGGAATCACCAGCCACAACGCCTCCCTGAGCTGGATCCAGAAGTGATCCGCGCGTCGGCACGCACCCTTTCGCCTCCTGGATGGCTGCTCCCCTGCGATCCGATCTCGTTCCCCGGGGACGATCCCGACGCGGGAAAACTCCACCGGACGTTCAGGCGGGGATCGGAACGGACTGCGGACCGGATGCGGGCACGGGGCCGGCGTCCGCCCGGAGGGGCTCGAACTCCTCGCCCTGACGGACGAGGCGGGCGCTGTTGAACACCACGATCAGCGAGCCGGCGTTGTGCAGCAGGGCCGCAACGACGGGATTGATCCGGCCCAGCATCGCGAGGGCGAGGCCGCCCGCGATGAACCCCAGGCCGACCAGGAAATTCTGGTGGATGGTGTTGCGCGCAGCCCGCGACAACCGCAGCAGGAACGGCAGTCGGCGCAGGTCGCTGTTGAGCAGGGCAATGGAGGCGCTCTGGATCGCCACATCGCTTCCTGCAGCACCCATCGCGATGCCCAGGTTTCCTGCCGCCAGTGCCGGCGCGTCGTTCACGCCGTCCCCGACCACGGCGACGCGCAAGCCCTGCTGCTTGAGCTGTTCCACGAACGCCACCTTGTCCTGGGGAAGGCAGTCGCCAACGAAGGTGTCGAGTCCCACTTCCGCGGCCACCCGCTCCGCAACGAGACTGCGATCCCCGGACACGAGCGCGGAACGGCGGACGCCCAACGCATGCAATGCCGCGACCGTTTCGGCCGACTCCGCGCGCACGCGGTCCTGAAGCGCAATCCAACCGGCGGCCCGGCCGTCCACCGCAACGAACACCAGACTGTAGCCGGCGGCTTCGGCAAGGTCGGGTCCGGCCTCGAAACCGGGCGGGACGCCCTGATCCCGCAGCCACGTCGCCCGGCCGACGAGCACGTGATGGCCATCCACACTGGCGGCGACCCCGCGGCCGGCCGCCTCGCGGAAGTCTTGAACCCCGGACAGGGGCACGCCCGCCTCCTCCGCGAGCTGGCCAAGTGCGCGAGCGGCGGGATGGGTGCTGAACTGCTCGGCACCGGCAGCAAAGCGCAACAACTCTGCGGGGGTGATCCCCCCGATGGGCTGGAGACGGCACACACCGAGGCGTCCGGTGGTCAGGGTGCCGGTCTTGTCGAAGACAAAGGCGTTGAGACGTCCGGCAAGTTCGAAGTCCGCGACATTCTTCACCAAGATGCCCAGGCGTGAGGCGGCGGCCAGCGCAGCCACCATGGCCGTGGGCGTGGCAAGCACGAAGGCGCAGGGGCACGAGACCACCAGCGTGGCGATGACGCGATTGAGATCGTGGGTGAATGCCCACACCAGCGCGCCCAACACCAGCACCAGCGGGGTGTAGTATCCGACGTACTGGTCAATCAGCCGGGAAATGGGCAGCCGGGTCTGTTCGGCGGCGAGGATGAGTTCGCGGACCCGGCCCAGCGTCGTCTCTTCGCCGGCCCGGGTGACCCGGATCTCCAGCACACCGGTCAGGTTGGTGGACCCGGCAAACACCTCGTCGCCAGCCCCCTTGTCCACCGGGAGCGATTCCCCGGTGAGGTTGGCCTGGTTGACCGCGGAGGCGCCGGCCAGGACGAGCCCGTCGGCCGGGATGTTGTCGCCCGGACGCACGCGGATCCGATCCTGCGGACGCAGTTCGCTGGCCGGGATCTCCAGTTCGCCATCGGCGTCGTCGAGTCGCCGGGCACGAGTCGGTGCCAGACGCAGGAGGGCTTCAATGGCCGCACGAGCGCCAGCAGCGGTGCGGGATTCCACCACCTCGCCCATCAGCATGAAGAACGCCACGAGTCCGGCGGTCCGGTAGTCGCCCGAGGCGAAGGCGGCCAGGAAGGCGAGGCTGACGAGTTCATTGATGCCCACTTCGCCGCGCCGGAGGCTTTGCCACGAGGCCCGCAGCAATGGCAGACCGAGCACCACCGCACCGCCCAATGCGCTGAGGTCCGCAATCGGCGCGCCACGAGCCCACGTCCAGTCCATGAGATAGGCGTTGGCGATGGCGATGAGGCCGAGGAAAGCCGGGGTGAGACTGGGCCCGGCGGACGCGGGCGCGGTGGATCCGGACTGCTGGCTGAGAAGATGGGTAACCTGCATGACGGCGTCGGGTTCAGGGAATTACGGCTCGAACGAACTGGCGTGCGTTGCCGGGGGCCGGCAGATCGAAGCTCACCGGTTCCCCGGTGCCGGTGAGTTCGAGCAAGGGCGCCCAGGGCCCAAGTCCGTCGGAAGTCTCGACTCGAACAAGCTCCCCGCCAGGCGCGGTGACCTGTAGTTCCCACGTGCCATCGGACCGCGGGCGCGGCGCGGACAATCGGGGTGCGGGCGGACCCTGAACGATGAACGTGTAGTCCGTCACCGGACTGGCGGCCGGCAGACCGGTGGCGGCAAACATTCCATGGACCACAAAGCCGACGCGATACACCCCAGGTGCGGAGAAACTCCAGTTGACATGCATGTGGCCGTTCACGGCTGGCAGCGTCAGGACGTCGGCGTCCGGGTGGACGCCATCCGCGGAGGCCAGGTGGACCACCGGTACCCCCAGCGGGGAGAGCGAGAACATTGCGAAGTGGCCGGGGCCATCAACGCGTGCGAGCGAGAGCCGGAGCTGGTTGCCAACGAACACCCCGGGGCCGATGCCCGAGGTGCCGATGCCGAGATTGAGCAGCCCCGAAGCCTCGTTCTGCGGGAGAATCCACACGGCATCACCCGCCGGGCCCAGGAACCGGAAGGAGTCCCCCGCTGGAACCGCCTGGCGCGCCGCCGGGGCCACGAAGAGCGGATACTGCTCGGGAGCGAATCGGCCCGAATCAAAATCGAGCACGTGCAAATCCCACCGGCCGGCACTGTATCCGACCTGGACGTGCACATGCGCCCGCGCCATGCCCAGGGCGAAGCTCAGACCTGCCAGCAGCTTCAGTACGAGCATCCGGCCGTTGGAGCTTCGCGAAACCGGCGGTTCCAACGAGGTTCGAACCGGCGCGCGGACCGGTCTCCAGTCCTTCGACCCGCACGAAAACCTGGCGGACGATGTTGGCTCCGGGGAACGCTGCGGTGCGGGGGCGGGCCCCGGTCGCCTGCACGACCGAAACCCGCCGCCGAGATGTGGATGCCGAGGTTCCATGAATTGCGGCAGGAAACCTCACTGCTTGTGCAGTCGGAACACCTGCATCGTGGACGCCGCCGGCAGCGTCACCGTGTGCTCGCTGCCGTGGACCGTCCCGGGAGGCAGGGAAACGGGCTCCCAAGGCCCCTCCAGAGTCGGCGCCGCCTCCAGGACATAGCCAGGAGTCACGAGCGGCAGGGTGAGATTGACCGTGGCGGCAACTTCGAGTGCCGGCGTCCCGGCGACCTGATAGTCAAACCAGTAGATTCCCGATTCGCCGAAGGGCGTGTGCCCCTCGCCATTGCCGACATCCACCAGCTTGTAGGAAGCCCAGTAATGGCCCTCTGGAGCCTCTCCTTCCACCCAGCAAACCGGGACGAAATTGATCAGGTTGCCGTCCCCGAGCACATGGCGGTCTCCGGGATTTACCAGGATTTCCATCTGTTCCGCCGAACCGATGTGCAACCCCTCGCTCCGCCCCACCAACTCCAGGGCCACGACCGCACCTTCGAGGCTGTTGGTCCGGGTGCCACCGCTGCTGCGGAACATGACCCATTCCGGGGAACCGGGCCCCCACTTGGACGGATCATTGAGCCACCAGACAGACTGGAGGGAGGGATTGCTGTAGTGCTCCGCCGTGCGTGCATTGACCAGCTTTCCCGCATAGAGCCCCTCGGTCGCGGGCACCAGGGTCAACGGCGGCTGGCCCGTGAACGTCTCGGGAATCCGGCTGTTGGCATTGGTGTTCACCACGACCGGATCGTCCACCGGACCGCTCAAGCTGTAGGCGCTGATGCCGTGGTAATGGTTGTTGTTGAAGGCACTTTGCCCGGGAGGCTGCAGGCCCGGCACGTAGGCGTAGGCATGAGCGTAGAAGAAGGTGAGCCTTCCGGCATTGGGATTGGGCTTCCCGGCGTAAGGCCCGGAAACAAGCACCTCACGTCCATCAATGCCGATGTAAAACTCAACCATCTGCGCCCGCAGAGGTGAGGCGAGGGGCATCCAGGAAGCGAGCGCGGGGCCGATGAGGATCCGCGCCGAACGGAACAGGGACTGTGTCATCATATCGAATCAATTGGTTGACTGTTGAAACCCGGCAGGTGCCGGAAATTGGATCGGCAGGAAATTTGCCCCCGGACCAAAGGGGGATTGGAAATGGTGGGCGGACGACAGGCCACACACGGCCCCAGCCGTGCCGTCCGCCCAAGCCCCCGGCCTGGGGACCAAATCATTGCTCGTGAACAACCCTCAACCGCCGCAAACCCCTCCGGGCACTCCTCCCGGCCGTGACGGTTTGCGAACTCCCTCCGGATCCGGCGGCAACCCGTTTATCCCTTGGTTGCCGCGGGACCTTCACACACGGCTCCACGGGGGGCCACACGAGCCGGGAAGCCCCACGGGCTCATTGGAATGTCCCCCATTCCCATCGGGCTGGCTCCGCACCCAGAGCACCCAGCGAGTCCCGTGCCCTGGCGGTGCAGGAGCCGCCGGCACATCCAATTGCCCCTGCTGGAGAAGATCCACCGCACACGGCGCTGCCGGCAGTGAGGAATCGCGTGAGGAATCCCCGGCTCCATGGGCGCATCCATGCGAACAGGCAACTGGAGCTCCCGGCTCGGAGTGCCACCAGCGGTGGAGGGCGGAGTCCGCCCGCAACCAAGCCAGAAACATCATCAGCGTCGCCACCCCTGCGGCCACTCCCTGCCATGTCCCACCGCGTTGGAATCGAAGTCCAAGCATCGCCCAATAACTGCGGACCAGTGTCCAGAGAATCGCCGATCCGTCAATGCATTTCATTTGCATTTACTGATCAACGGATGGTCGGGCGGTTTTTCTGCGACAGGATGTCTCGACCTGCGGTCCCGGAGAGGAGCGTTCCGGATTCAACGGGCGGTTTCTGCGGAGCGCTTCCGGGCCTCCGCGGCCCGCCGCTCCCAAGCGACCTGCATGGAGGGCAGCTCGAGTGCCAGGCGCTCGTAGAGGGCGACGGCGTCCTGCCATCGCGCAGAGCTCTCCAGAAGGCGTCCAGCCTCACGGCCCGCCTCCTTGATCCACCATGGATCCGCCACATCCCCGGGACGCAGGAGTTCGCCGTTCACGATCTCCAGATAATGGCGCAGTGCAGCGGAGCGCGCAGCAACCGCCGTGGGATCGGTGCCATCCCCGGCCCGCTTTTCCGCCACGATGGCCCGTCCGAAGGCCGCCTTGGTGCGGGCCGACACGTCGGCGGCAGGGGTTTCGAGAACCCGGCGGTACAGGTCATCCGCCTTCGCGTAGCTGTTGGTGGCACGGGTGGCGAGCTGGAGGTGGCAGTCCGCCATCTTGCCCAGCGCGGCGGCCACAAGCGGTGAGTTGGTGTACTGCGCCGCCGCGGTGAAGGCTTCGAGGGCCACCTGAAAACTCTGCAAGGGAGACTGGCCGGGAGGCGGCGATTCCTCCAACTGGATCTCCCCGAGCGCGAAATAGGCCGCAGGACGGAGGGGATCCGGGGTCGTGCGGTCATTGAGGAGCGCCGTCAACTGCTCGCGGGCGCTGGTCAGATTCTGACGCCCCCGCGCCGCCTCCGCCGCCCACAGCCGTGCCTGGTGCCATGCCGGACTCCCCTGCCAGGCGGCGTTGGTCAGGATGCTCACACACGCCGCACCCGCTTGGGAAAAATTCCCAAGGGAATGATGGTGCCCGGCGATCCACAGGAGGGCGGCCTCGGACATCACATTGGTGGGATAACGCGCGGCCAGCGCCGCGAACTGGGCGATGGCGTTTGTGGAGGCCCCGGCACGGACCATCGCCCAGGCGCGGTCGAATTCCACACGGGTCGCCGACGGGTGATTCGTATGGCGGGTCAACCACACGTCCAATGCGGCGATCGCCTCGCTCCACGCCCCGGCCCGCAGGTCCAGCGATGCCAGGAGCAGCTCGGCATCCGCCGCCTCCGGCGATTCCGGATACGCCTTCAGAAATCGCTGGAGCACCGCGCGGGCGCCATTGGGATTTCCAGACCGGGACAGGGCCTGCGCCACCGTCAGCGTGCTGTCCCCCGCGGTGGCGGCCCCCGGCTGCCGCGCCAAGAGGCGGTCCACGACCTCCTGGGCCGACGACGCATCCCGGGCCTCCACCGCGGACAGCACCGCCTGCTGCAATGCCCGTTCCACCAGCTCGGATTGCACCTGGGTGTCCGAGGGATACTGCGACGCGACGGCCAGATAATTTGTCAACGCCTGGACCGGTTCCCGCAGTCGCAGCAGGACATCCCCGAGTTTGAACCGCGCCGTGGCCTGGGCATGGCCCGTGGGCAGGGACGCGGCGGCGGCGACGAAGTGGGACGCCGCCAGACGCAATCGTTCCAGCGTCGCAGACCCTCCCCCACCGCCGGCCTCATACCACAGCACCCAGCCGCGGCCGAGGTGCAGCATGCCGGTGACGTCCGGGGAAGCCGTGCCGCCGAGTCCGGCATCGAACGCCGCAGCCGCCTGGCCCAGCAATGGGGCCACCTCGGGCGCCGCATTCGTGGGACCGCCGGCGGCGAGATACGAACGCAGCAGCGCCTGCCCCAGGCGCAGCCGAAACGCCGGGGCATCGGGCGGCTCCGGGTTGGCCTGCAAGAACGACTGAATGCGGCCGAGGGCTCCGGAAAAATCCCCGCGCGCCACGGCGGAGTCGGCCAGATGCAACACCGCCTCCCGCTGCAGCGGCTCGGGGATCCCCGCGGCGAGGTTCCGCGAGAACGCGGTGTCCGCCCGCTCCGGATTCCCGGCGCGACGCCAGAGGCGCCCGGCCAGGGCCGAGGCGGCAGCGGATCGTTCGCCGGGCCCAGCATCGGCGAGGGCCGACGACAGGGTGTCGGCGGATTCCGCCGCCGCCTCGAGCCGCCCGGCGGCTTCCTGGACCGCGGCCAGGGCCTCAAGCCGCGCCCACTGTTCCGCCGGGGTCCGGGCCGACGGCCCGGCACCCGCGAGCACAGCCTCGGCATCCGCCAACCGCTGCTCCCCGCGCAGCGCCTCGGCCTTCAGCAGCCACCCTGCAAAGAGGACCGCGGGATCCTCTCCCGACTGGGTCAACGCCCCAAAAGCCCCCTCCGGTTCCTCCAGCACTGCAATGGCTCCCGCACGATCCCCCAGGCGCAGCCGGCACGTCGCCTCGCGAACCGCTGCCAACGCAGAGCGCCGCGTGCCGGGATGCGCCTTCCGATAGGCCGCAAAGCGGGCCGCTGCGGATGCAAAATCCCCCGTCGCCATGGCGGTCTCCGCCCGAGCGAACGCCTCGCGCTCCCGAGCCTCCGGAACCCCTTCAAACTCCGGAAACTCCACGGTAAGCCGCGCAAAGCCCTCCGCCGACTGCTCCCACTGTCCCACCTCAAACGCCCGAAGCGCCGCATGGAACAGAATCTCTGCCGCCTCCTCCGCGCGCAGCGGCATCACCGCCAGCCAGACCACCGCCCAGAGGATCCGCACCAGCGAATTCCTGCCGCCGGGGATTCCACAGCCACGCCGGTGCCTCCCGTCTTCCATCCCTTCGAACGATCCGGCTGGCAACCGCCCGCGGCGAGCCATAAATCCCGCAGCGCTCCACCTCATGGCTGACTCCGGTAAAGTTCCTCGGCCGTCAGGACCTCCGCCACGGGCCCGGGGACCAGATGCCGGAGACTTTGGCCACGGGCCGCACGTTCCCGGATCTCCGAGGAAGACACCTGGAGCGTCCATCCCCGCAGGTGATGGACGCGATAGGGCGGCGGCAACCCGGAAGCCCCGCCCCCGGGGCGCGGGATCACCACGAACTCGACAAGGGACGCCAAGGCCGCCGATTCCTTCCATTGCGTGAGCGTGCGCAGATGATCGGAGCCGATCAGCCAAAACCAGACGGCCTCCGCCGGGCCGGTCGCCCGGAGCTCGCGGACGGTATCCACGGTATAACTCACGCCACCCCGGTGAATCTCCCGGTCGTCCACGGCCATGCGGTTCTCCCCGGCGAGCGCCAGCCGCAACATGCGGAGCCGCAGGGCGTCTGGAGCGGGTGCGACCCCGGGTTTGAATGGGGATCGGGCGGCCGGGATAAAGAGCAGCCGGTCGAGGGACAACTCCTCGAGTGCCGCCCGGGCCACCAGGAGGTGTCCGAGATGCACCGGATCAAACGAGCCGCCATAGAGGCCGATACGCATGAGAGTTCGGGACGGGGAAATTCCGGCAATTGTTCGAAGCAGCCACCCGGATCAACAGCACCTCGGGGTTTCCTCCCTGTCCTCTCCAGCCGCGATCCGGTAGGCCCGTACGCGGCGGGCACGCTCCACCGCGGTCCGCACCTCCGGGACGTCCACCAGGACGACCTCGCCGCTCGCCGCGGACGGCCGTTCCTGAATCCGGGCATGCGCCCGTTGGACCGCCGCCTCTCCCGACCACTCGCGGAGCAACCCAAGCGCCAGCGCCGCGGTTCCGAGGGCCGCACCCGCGCCCCGCTCGCATCCAAAGGGGTCCGGCAGCCAGACCGGTTCGGTCTCGGTGAGGTCCGCGGGACGGCTGCCACGCAGCAGGCGGATCCATTCCCAGACCGACACCAGGACCAGCGCGGAGGCCATGGTCAGGAAGACCGCGGTGATGCCCGCATCAAACCGGTGGTTCCCCCGCATCAACCGGTTGGTGGCCAGCGCGGCGGCCGCACGGGCGACCGCCGCAGAATCCCCGCCGGACCGGGCATCCGCGAGGGCGGTCTCCAGCATGGGCCGCTGGGCCTCCGCTGCCGCAAGGGCGGCGAGGAATCCGATCCGGGGCGAGGGATGAAACAGCTTCTGCCATCCTGCGGTGAACGTGACGGTGAGCAGCCAGAGAAGCGGCACCAGGGTGACCAGCGCCAGGACCGGAGCCCGGGGACTCCGGCGAAGCCCGGTCTTCAGCAGCACGGTGGTCGCAAGGCAGAGGGCGATCGCGGCCAGCAACTGATTGGCGATGCCAAAGATGGGCCAGAGGGCCTTGGTGCCGCCATCCGGATTCTTCGCACCGGCAAGGAGCACGAATCCCCAGCCGGAAACGATCAACGCGCTGGCCAGCACGTTCGCCGGCACGGACCGCGTATTGCCCAGAGGCGTCCACAAGTGCCCGAGGAAGTCCTGCAGCAGGTAGCGCCCCACGCGGGTGCCGGCATCGAGCGTCGTCAGGATGAACAACGCCTCGAACATGATCGCAAAGTGATACCAAAGATCGAGCCATCGCCCCTGCGTGAGCCGGGAGAAGATGGCCGCCATCCCGACCGCGAGGGTTGCGGCCCCCCCGGTCCGTCCATACAGGGAATGCTCCCCCACCGCGGTGGCCAGGGCGTCCATGGTCTCCGGATCCACGGTGAACCCGGTGGCCTGCACCCTGGCAACCGTGTCGGCGGCGATCGCGGCGGCGTCGGGTCCGGCTCCCCGGATGTTCATGGCGAGATACACCCCGGGCTCCAGCGTGCATGCCGCGATCAATGCCATGATCGCGACCAGCGATTCCAGGCACATGGCGCCGTAGCCCACGGAACGGGCATGCGATTCCCGGGCAATGATCTTGGGCGTGATGCCGCTGGCAATCAGGGCGTGAAATCCGCTGATCGCCCCGCAGGCGATGGTGATGAAGCAGAACGGAAACAGCTTCCCGGGAACCACCGGACCCGATCCGTCCACAAACGAAGTGACCGGCGGCATCTGCAGCACCGGCAGCACGAGCAGGACGCCTCCCGCCAGGGCCAGAATCGTCCCCAGCTTCATGAACGTGCTCAGGTAGTCGCGCGGCGCCAGCAGCAGCCACACCGGCAGCACCGAGGCCGCCAGGCCGTAGGCGATGAGCATCCACGCCAACCGGGGCGCCGGCAGGGTGAACCAGACCGCGGCGCCCGCATGACTGTGCACCCACTGGCCGCCCCAGACGGCGGCCAGCAGCAGCACCACGCCGGCGACGGAGGCCTCGAGGGTTCGTCCGGCCCGGACCCAGCGCAGATACCCGCCCATCGCCAGCGCAATGGGAATGGTCGCCGCCACGGTGAAGACGCCCCACGGGCTCTCGGCCAGGGCGTTCACGACCACCAGGGCCAGCACCGCCAGCAGGATGATCATGATGACCAGGATCGCCACCATCGCGAGGGTGCCGGCCAGCGGATTCAGCTCGTCGCGCACCATCTGCCCCAGCGACCGGCCCTCGCGGCGCATCGAGGCCACCAAGATCACCAGGTCCTGAACCGCACCCCCAAGCACCACCCCGATCAGGATCCAGAGCGCCCCGGGCAGATACCCAAATTGAGCCGCCAACACCGGACCCACCAGCGGCCCCGGACCCGAGATCGCCGCGAAGTGATGTCCAAAAACAATCCACCGGTGCGTCTTCACAAAATCCCGCCCGTCCTCCCGCACCTCGGCGGGAGTCGCCCGGCGGTCGTTGAGGGTCAGCACTCTTGCGACGATCCACTTCGAGTAAAACCGGTAACCGATCGCGTAGGTGCACACCGCGGCAATCACCAGATGGGCGGAGTTCAGCGGTTCCCCGCGATGGAATGCGACCGTGGCGAGTGACACGGCACCCAAACCCGCCACCCCCAGCCAGAGCACCAGCTTCAACATGGCCTTCACGCGCCGGGAAGTTATCCAAGGCGGCCCGCAAAATGCGAGTGTGGCCGGGCGCGAGGATCCGGCGGAGCCGCCCCACCCCCGTGCAGCCGTGCTCACCCCCCAGGATCCCCGAAGTTCGGCGTGCCGGAAATCCCGAGGGACCGAAGGATCCCAAAGGACAGGACATCCCTTCGGCGGTCGGGCTCGAACAGATGTCCTGTCCCTTGCTGTTCTGTCTCCGGTCAGGCGCTCGTGGAGCTTGTCCAGCGCGTGGGTGTGCGCGGGGATGTTGCCCCAGGAGCGGACCTCGCCCGCGGGATCCGCGATGGCGACGGCAATGGTTTCGGCGTGGACATCCAGGCCGACATGCTTGAGCTTTTGTGCTGTGGGTAACGGGTTCATGAGGCACTTCTGGTTGACTGGCTGGCGGAGGGATCCGTCCGGCCACAACCCCGTGGCTCTGGAGGCCGCCAACGCGGCTTTTAACCCACGTCCGCCCGACTCGTCACCCACGCTCAACGGTCCGTTGTTGAGCCATAGGGTCTAGGCGACAGCACACGCATAGACACATTCTACCAAGTCTTCGGCTTCGTGGCTGCGATTTGCATTGGCATCATCGCGCTCGCCTCGTTCTTTGGCATCGTTGGCTATTTCAAGCGCCGCACGGCGACCTATGACATCGTGAAGATGAAGCGGTTCATCAAGGATGGTCGCACCGTCAACGTGCATTTGAGCAGCGGCAGGATTTTCTCCGGCGTTCGTTTCGTCGGATTCACAGACCAGAGTTCAGCCAAGGGCGGCATCCCCTTTTCGCTTTCGCAGATGGTCGTCTGCGAGACCTCGAAGGGTGCGCGGATTTTCTTTCGCGCCGAGGCAGTGAGAGTTATTGAGGAGGTGGACGATGTCGCCTAACCCCGAAGCGGAATAGGTCGGGCGGCCGGAGTGTGAGGTTGGAATGGGCGTGGAACGCCCGGCTTATTTCGCGGTTGGACGGAGTCGCGGAGGAGGCCCGGGCCGTATAGGAAAACTACTTGGATTCGGTGGACCGAAGGCGCCCGGAGCAGGCATAACTGAAGGGCCACCGTGTGGCCAGCGCGTGGTCTGAGCAGGCTCGGATATAAAACG
>JAHCBB010000053.1 GCA_019634635.1 Verrucomicrobiia bacterium | reverse complement strand
GGCCATGCGTGCCCGAGGGACTTGACCGTTGACGTTGGCCGCAGTGCCTGCGGACGCTCCGGGGTCCTTTATGCCGAGAATCGTCCGCGCCCTGCTGTCTGTTTCCGACAAGACCGGTCTTGCCCCGTTCGCCCGCATCCTTGCCGACGCCGGTGTGGAGTTGATTTCCACCGGGGGGACTGCGCGGGCGCTCCGGGCAGAGGGCCTCCCGGTGGTGGAACTCGGTGACTACACCGGATTTCCGGAGATGCTGGATGGCCGGGTGAAGACCCTGCATCCGAAGGTGCATGGGGGCCTGCTCCAGCGACGCGATCTTTCGGACCACGTCGCCACGGCCAAGGCTCATGGGATTCCGCCAATTGATCTGGTGGTGGTCAACCTTTACCCGTTTGAGGAGACCATCGCGCGCCCCGGGGCGACGCTGGTGGAGGCGGTTGAGCAGATTGATATTGGCGGTCCCTCCATGCTCCGCAGTGCGGCCAAGAACCATGGAGCGGTGACGGTGGTGGTGGATCCCGCGGACTACGATCGCGTCGGGGGGGAGATCCGGGAGGCGGGTGAGACGTCCCCGGAGTTGCGGCGCGAATTGGCGGCGAAGGCGTTTGCACGAACGGCCGCCTATGACACGGCGATCGCACGCTACCTTGCGGGGGCCTTCGGATTGGAGTCCGGGACGCCCGAACCGCCCGAACCGCTTGTCCTGTTGGCGCCACGGGTTCAGACGCTTCGCTACGGGGAGAATCCCCATCAACGGGCGGCGCTTTTCGGGCGGTTTCACGAATTCTACCGTCAATTGCATGGGAAGGAGCTGTCGTACAACAACATCCTCGACTTGACGGCGGCGACCGCCCTCGTGGCCGAGTTCGCGGCGGAGCCGCCCACGCTGGCGATCCTCAAGCACACCAATCCATGCGGCGTGGGGCAGGGGAAGACGCTGCTTGAGGCCTGGGAACGGGCCCATGCGACGGACCGGCAGGCGCCCTTCGGCGGCATCATCGCAGTCAACCGGCCCCTGGATTCTGGATGTGCTCAGGCCATCGCTGGAATCTTCAGCGAAGTCATTGTGGCGCCATCCTTCGAGCCGGGTGCCCTGGAGGTGCTCAAGGCGAAGAGGAACCTGCGTTTGCTGGAGGTCCGTGGCCAGCCGGAGCGGGCTCCAAACTTCGACCTCCGTTCGGTGGGTGCAGGATCCTTCCTGTGGCAGGAAAGGGATCTGGATCGTCCGGAGTTGGTGCTTCAGGCCGGTGTGGACTCCGGAGTCCGGGTGGTGACCCGGCGCTCCCCGACGCCCGAGGAACACCGGGCCATGGCCTTTGGCTGGCGGATTGTAAAACACCTGAAGTCCAATGCCATCGTGTATTGCGGGCCCGACCGGACGCTTGGGATCGGCGCCGGGCAGATGAGTCGGGTGGATTCCAGCCGGATCGCGGTCTGGAAGGCGGGAGAGGCGGGGTTGCCGCTTCAGGGCAGCGTGGTCTGTTCGGATGCGTTTTTCCCGTTCCCGGACGGTCTCATTGCCGCAGCAGATGCGGGTGCGACGGCGGCCATTCAGCCGGGGGGATCCGTACGGGACGCCGAGGTGATTGCGGCCGCGGATGCCCGCGGCATGGCGATGGTCTTCACCGGTCGCCGGCACTTCCGCCATTGAGCCGGACTTCCCGCGGCGCGGCCGGGCGGCCCTCCCTCACACCGTGAGGATTTCCTTCTCCTTGTGGGCGAGGTGCTGATCGAGCTTTGCGATGTACTGGTCCGTGAGCTTTTGGACCTCTGCCTCGGCGGTTTCCACCTGATCTTCGGAAACGCCGCCGGCCGCCTTCACCTTCTTCAGCCCCTCGATGGCATGGCGTCGCTCGTTGCGGAGTGAGACGCGGCTGTCTTCCGCCATCTTGCGGCAGATTTTCACGAACTCCTGGCGGCGCTCCGTGCTGAGATCGGGAAGGACGATCCGGATGAACTTCCCCTGGGTGGCAGGATTCAGGCCCAGGTTCGACGCCTGAATCCCCTTCTCGATGGCCTTGACGTTGGACTGATCGAACGGGGTCACCATCAGCATGCGCGATTCCGGTGCGGAGATGGTGGCCAGCTCCTTGAGGCGCATCTGGGACCCGTAGGCCTCCACCATCACGTTCTCAATCAGTGCAGGCGAGGCCTTGCCGGTACGGACGCCGGCGAACTGCTGCACCAGATGCTCCTCGGTCTTGAGCATCTTCTCCTCGGTTTCCAGCAGGATGTCGTCAATGGTCATGGGGGGATGCAGGATCAATCAGCGACCAAGGTGCCGACCGGCCTGCCGGTCACCACCTGGTGCAGGTTGTGGGGCTTGAAGAAATCGAAGACGATGATGGGCATCTTGTTGTCGCGGCACAACGCAAACGCGGCGGAGTCCATGACCTTGAGGTCCTGCTTGAGTGCCTCGTCGTAGCTGAGCCGGGTGTAGCGGACCGCGTCGGGGTGCTTCTTGGGATCCTTGTTGTACACGCCGTCCACCTTCGTGGCCTTGAGGACCACCTCGGCGTTCATCTCATTGGCCCGCAGGGCGGCCGCGGTATCTGTGGAAAAATACGGATTTCCGGTGCCGGCGGCGACAATGACGACCCGGCCCTTTTCCAGATGGCGGATGGCGCGACGGCGAATGAACGGCTCGGCGATCGCGATCATGCTGATGGCGCTGAGCACCCGGGTGTGGACATCCTGCTTCTCCAAGGCGTCCTGAAGCGCGAGGGCATTGATGACCGTGGCGAGCATGCCCATGTAGTCGCCAGTGGCGCGTTCGATGCCCCGTTCGCTGCCCGACACGCCCCGGAAAATGTTTCCACCACCGACCACGACGACGATCTGGACGCCGAGCTTGCGAACTTCGGCCACCTGCGCGGCCATGTTGTGCACGGACTCCGGGTGAATGCCGGCTGCCCCGGGACCCCCAAGGGCCTCACCGCTGAGTTTCAAGAGGATACGCTGGAACTTGGCGGCAGGGCGGCGGGAGGACTTCTTTTGCATCGGCGGCGCGGTTGTATCAGCGTCCGCCCTTCCGGTCAAACCGGCCCGCGGGACGGTCGCGGCACAGCCCCGCATCATTCCCTCCGCGGTCGCAACACGCGGAACGTTTCCTGACCCTCGCGTTCGAGGCGCAGCAGGATCCCGCGGCTGAGGTCGGATGCCTCCAGCATTCTCCGGGCTTGCTGGGGCGAATCCACCGGTTGGTGGTTGATCTCGGAAAGGACGTCCCCCGGTTGGACGCCTTCGCTTGCGGCCACGCTGCCCGGGAGGACCGCCGACACCCGCACGCCGCCCGGAGGCGACCCGTTGGACTCCTGGGCCGCCGGCAAGGCTTCGACTTCAATGCCGTGGGTCTCCCGAACATCGCGGTCGCGTGATCGCCGCGTGAACTGGATCATCCGCTCTTCCGCGGGGGGCAGTGCCCCGGGCTCCACCTGAACTTCGAGGGAATCGCCGGCCCGCCGGACGTCGAGCACCACCGTGGATCCCGGGCGCTTTCGCGAGACAATGGCGCGCAATTCGTTTGGACCCGCCACGGCCCGGCCGTCCACCGCGGTGATGACATCGCTGGGTTGCAGCCGGGGGCGGGCGCGGCTCGAAGGTCCGTCCGGCGCGATTCCGGTCACCACCACGCCATCCTCCAGGTCGGGAACCGTGCGCCGGACGTTCTCATCCTCCCGGAGGGCTCCGATGGAGATGCCGAGCCAGGCGCGGACAAACCGTCCGTCCTCAACCAGTCGGGACGTGATCTCGCGGGCCAGATTGGACGGAATGGCAAATCCGATGCCGGAGTTGAGTCCCCGGATCATCGAGTTGACCCCGATCACCCGTCCCTCGATGTCCACAAGGGGGCCGCCCGAGTTCCCCGGATTGATGTTGGCATCGGTCTGGAGGAAGGCCTGATCGAACATGCCGCCCATCAGATCGCTGCGACCCTTGGCGCTGATGTGACCGACGCTGACGCTGTAGTCGAGCCGGTAGGGGGCTCCAATGGCGATCGCGAATTCGCCAACGCGGACCTTGTCGGAATCGCCGAAGGTGATCGCGGGGAGGTCTGCGGGGGGATTCTTGATCCGGAGGACCGCAAGATCGGAGTCGGGATCCGATCCGCGAACCTCCACGTCAAACTTCCGGCCGTCCCGAAGCCGGATCCGGAGTTTTTCGGCGCCCTCGACCACGTGGTGGTTCGTGAGGACGTCCCCCTCCGGGCTCACGATCATTCCCGACCCCTGGCCATCGAACCGGGGGCCATCGGGGGGATTCTGGCGGCGTTGCTGACGGCGCTGTTCCTGCTCGCGGCGGAGCTGTTCCCGCCATCCCTCGGGCAGGAGCTCGAGCCATGGGTTGGAGGCGTTGAACTCCTCGGTCACCTCCCGCTGCGCCACATCAATCACCACCACGGCGGGCGACACCGATTCCACCACGGCCACAAAGGCCTCGTTCAACTGACGGGCCAGGTCCAGAGGTCGGACGGGCTCCGTACCGCGTCCTGGCAGGGCCGGGAGGAGCAGCAGCGCGGCTGCGATCGCACGGTGGGTGCGGGAGACCGAAATTGAGATCACCGGGCGAGCCTACGGCCGCCCTTGTGACCTGCAAGCCGTCGCGGCCGGCGGCACTGCGGGTCGGAAGCAATTCTTATGGATGCGGCCCGTGGCGTCCCGGGGGTTGCGGCGCGGCCGGTCCGCGCCAAGATGGACGGGCCGACTGCAAATTCGGAATGCTCTCGAGATCCTGAAGTTTCAAAATCGTCCATGAATCGCACATTGCTCCTTGCCCTCGGCCTCGCGGCCGGCTCCTTCGGCTCCGCGCTGGCTGCCGAAACACCCGACGCGAAAACCCTTCGCACCAAGGCCCTCGAATTGCTGGCGCCGCTTCCCGACAGGATGCCGGGATCTGAAAACGATACTCCGGAGCGCGTGGCTCTGGGTCAGAAGCTGTTCTTTGAAAAGCGGCTGTCGCTGAATCAATCCCAGTCGTGCAACACCTGTCACCGGGTGGATGAAGGCAAGGGCGGTGTGGACAACGAGCCCACCTCCCCGGGAGCCAAGGGCGAGCGAGGGGGCCGGAATTCGCCCACGGTGCTCAACGCCGGCTTCCATGTCGCCCAGTTCTGGGACGGCCGCGCGGAGACGCTGGAGGACCAGGCCAAGGGCCCGGTGTTGAACCCGATCGAAATGGCCATGCCCGCCCCGGAGGTCGTGCTGGAACGTTTGAACGCCGACGCCGGGTACGCCGCGGCGTTCAAGAAGGCCTTTCCGGGCGAGGCGACACCCGTCAGCTACGACAATTTCGCGCGCGCCGTGGCGGCCTTCGAGCGGACGTTGATCACCCGTGACCGGTTCGATGACTTCCTCAAGGGGGACGACAGCGCGCTGACCCTGAATGAACGGGCCGGATTGAACGAATTCCTCACGATTGGCTGCACGACGTGCCACTACGGTCCGTTGCTAGGGGGGAACAACTACAAGAAGATCGGGATCGTGAACGTCTACGAAAACGATGCCGACAAGGGGCGGATCGAGGTCACCAAGGAGGAGTACGACGAGCTGGTGTTCAAGGTGCCCAGCCTTCGCAACATCGCCCTCACCTGGCCCTATTTTCACGATGGCAGGCAGGCAACACTGCGCGATGCGGTCAAGTCCATGGCGTGGCTCCAGCTTGGGCTCGAGCTGGATGCGACGCAGCTCGACCGTCTCGTCGCGTTCCTCCAAACGCTGACGGACAAGCCCCGGGTCGCCGCAAAATAGCCGGCATGTTGGGGGGGCTGTGGCCGGGCGGTTCCTGGCGACAGCCATGGCAAAGGCAGGGGTTTCCCCTGCCTTTTTTGTGCCGATCGGGCCGGGGGCGGCCGGCGCGTGCCCGGACCTCCGCAATTTCAGTCAGCCGGCGCTTGCCAAATCGGCCCTCATTCATAGGCTTTCCCCTCATTTGTCGAAAAACTCATGGGTTCCCTCCCTCTCCATCTGCTGCTGGCCCTCGCCCCTCCCGCCCAAAACGCGTCCCGCGAGGAGCAGAAGCGCGCCATGCTGATGCAGTTGGGGATGATCGTCTTCATGGTGGTGATCTTCTGGGTCCTCCTCATCCGGCCCCAGCAGAAAAAGGCCCGCGAGCAGGCCGCCCTCCTGAAGACCCTGAAGACCGGGGACAAGGTGGTCACGACCTCGGGCATCCTCGGCGTGATCACCAGCGTGCGCGACGACGCCATCACCCTACGATCCGCCGACACGAAGCTTGAGGTGCAGAAGGGCGCCGTCAGCCAGATCCTGGAACGCGGTTCCTGAGCCGCTGAGCCTGTCCGTTCGAGTCATGAACCGTTCCCATCTTTGGAAGGCGCTGTTTGTCGTCTTCGTCGTCATCTGGTCCCTGTCCGAGATCCTGCCTCCGGGGCCGCGCAACCTCATCGTCAAGTTCGACGAAATGGCCTCCAACGTGGACCCCCGGTTCACGAACATCGTGGCCCGCGCTTTCGAGCTCGAAGCCGCCGCCCCCGACCGGGCGTACCAAAATCTCCTCCTGGCCATCGGCACCAACGACATCCGCCCCTATTTCCCGACCAACTTTGTCCCGCTCGCGGCGTCACGCAATCTCACCAATGCGACCCGGGCCATCCTGAACCGGGTTCAACGGGAGGCGGCCGGGCAATTCCGGCTCGGCCTCGATCTGCGGGGCGGTACCGAGTTCGTGCTCGAAATGGACCTCTCCGGACGGACGAACGAGCTCCTCAACACGGGCGCCAACGCCTACCTCGTGGACCAGGCCATCGAGGTGTTGCGCAAGCGGGTGGATGCCTTTGGCGTGGCGGAGCCGATCATCCAGCCGGCCGGGGAGAACCGCATTGTGGTCCAGCTTCCGGGCCTCGAGCAGTCGGCCAAGGAATCGGCGCGCGAACAAATCCAGCGCGCGGCGTATCTCGAGTTCCGCCTCGTGGATCCCGACAACGACGAGCATCTCCGCTCGGGACTGATTCCGCCGGGGTACGTGATGCTCCCGATGCGGGCGCGCAACAGGGACGGGGTGGACATCGCTGCCTCCATCATCGTCAAGCGCCAGGCGGAGCGGGGGCTGGGGGGCAAGTCCATCCAGTCCGCACGCGTGGCCCGGAATCCGGTGATCGGCAGTCCTGAGATTGATTTCACCCTCACCAGCGAGGCGACCCCGCTGTTTGCGGAGGTCACGCGGAACAACATCGGACAGCGCCTGGCGATCGTCCTCGATGGCGAGGTGATCTCGGCACCCAACATCAATTCGGCGATCGTCACCGGTGCCGGACAAATCACGGGCAGCTTCACCGAGCGCGAGGCGTTCGAACTGGCGACCGCGCTCGAGAACCCCCTGGAGGCGCCGCTGATCATCGTCGAGGAAAACGGCGTGGATCCCTCGCTCGGGGCGGATTCCATCCGCAGCGGCATCCGGGCCTCGGTCATTGCCATATTGGCGGTCGCGGGCTTCATGCTCGGCTACTACCTGCTGGCCGGGTTGGTCGCCAATGTGGCCCTCATGCTCAACATCCTCGTACTGCTCGGCGTGATGTGCTCCCTTGACGTCACCTTCACCCTGCCGGGCATTGCGGGCATTGTGTTGACCGTCGGCATGGCGGTGGATGCCAACGTGCTGATCTTCGAGCGGATCCGCGAGGAACAGCTGACCGGCAAGTCCGTGCGCGGCGCCCTTGCCGCCGGGTACGGCAAGGCGTTTGGGACGATCCTCGACTCGAACCTCACCACGCTGATCTCCTCCGTGCTGCTGATTCTTTTTGGCACCGGTCCGGTGAAGGGCTTCGGTGTGGCGCTCACCGTCGGACTGTGCATCTCCATGTTCACCGCCCTGGTGGTGACCCGGCTGATTTTCGACTTCCTCCTCGCGAAGACCCCGCTGCTGCGCGGGGGCATCCGGATGCTCCGCCTGGTGGGCCGGACCCACATTGACTTCATGAAGCTGGCCAAGCCGGCCTTTGTGGCCTCGTGGGTGCTCATCGTGGCCGGCCTCGGCTACGGGATTTTTGGACGGGGCGAAAATCTGCTCGGCGTGGAGTTCCGCGGGGGCGACCGCATCACCCTGCAGTTCTCCCAGAAGGTTCCAGTGGACCAGATCCGGGCGGAGGTGGCCCGTCTGAACCGGGGCGACGCGACCATCGGCTACAGCCGGGGCGCCGCCGGATCGGCCACCGGTGACGAAACCCTCCGCATTTCGGCGGCAGAAGGAACCAGCGCCCTGATTGAGGAGCAATTGGCCCGGGCCTTTCCTGAGGCGGGTTTCAAACGGATCGAGCTCCAGAAAATCGGGCCGACCGTGGGACAGGAGATCCAGAAATCCGCAGTGATTGCCGGACTGCTTTCCCTCTTCGGCATCCTGGTGTACGTGGCCTTCCGGTATGAGTTCTCGTTCGCCGTCGGTGCCGTGCTGGCCGTGGTCCACGACGTCCTGATGACCGTGGCCATCTACTCGCTCACCGGGCTCGGGAACAGTCTGACCGGAGGCTGGATCGAGGCCCGTCAGTTCAACGCCACGTTCATTGCCGCCCTCCTGACCATCGTGGGCTTCTCGATCAACGACACCATCGTGATCTTTGACCGGATTCGTGAGGACCTCCGCCTCGGGATTCCCGGCTCCTTCCGGGACCTCCTGAACCGGGCGCTGAACCAGACGCTCAGCCGGACAATCATCACCTCGGGAACGGTTTTCCTGTCCACACTGGCGCTGTACCTGTTCGGGGGCGGCTCGGTGAACGACTTCGCGTTCGCGTTCCTCGTCGGCATTCTCGCCGGCACCTACTCCTCCGTGTACATCGCCAGCACCCTGGTGCTGTGGTGGAACAAGGGCAAGCGCCCGGCACTCGCCGCCGGGGTTCCCACGGCGGCCGTGGCACCCGAGCCGGCGCGGTCCGCGGCCTGACCCCGCTCCAATGCCCTCCCGGCTCAGGGTCGCAGCAGTCCGACCGGGCCGCTGGCCGTGCCCACGGCCAGGATGCGATCGTCGGGACTCCAGGCCAGGCAGGTGGCCGGACCCGCCGCCGTCAACCGGCGGACCGGATTCGTGGATTTGCCGGCATTCCAAAGGATCACTTCGCCGCCCTCATCGCCAGTTGCCAGCAGGTGGCCGGCTCGCTGGTAGGCGATCGCGGTGATGCGCCGCGAATGCCCCTCGAGAATGCGCGGTGTCGTGCCTGCCGGACCCCCGCCGCTGCAATCCCAGACCATCGCCTCGACGCCGCCATCCGTCGCCAGCAACCGGCTCCCGGAGTGCCAGACGAGATGCTTCACCTTGCCGGGGTAGCCTCGCATGGCGAGTTCCCTGCCCGGCCGGTACGGCAACTCCCAGATCTGCACCGACTGTTCCTGGGTGCCGGCGGCCAGCCAGCGGCCATCCGGGCTCCACGCCAGGGAGATCAAGGAGGATTTCCACGCCATCGGTTCCCAGCCCCGGGCGGTGGCCACATCCCAGACATGGATTCCGCCGTACGCGGCCGCCGCCAGCGAGCGGCCATCGGCCTTCCAGGCAAGGGCGGCCACGGTGCTCGGAAGCGCCGGCGGTGCCAGGCGGAGATCACCGTTCTCGTCGAGGATTCGAATTGTGCGCCCCGCGGCCCCCACGACGTGTTGTCCATCGGGAGACCAGGCCAGTTGCTCCGCCCATCCGGATCCAATCAGGATCTCCGCAATGGGTTCAGCACGATCGGGTGCCCGCAACCGGAGCCGGCCATCGGCACCGACGGACGCGATCCGGGGGTCCTTGGGCGAGCACAGGGCGCAAAAGGTGCCACCCGCATGTTCGGGCCACGACGCGAGGATCCTTCCCGAAGTCGCATCGAAAAGGCGGATCGGCCCCGTGGCCGCAGCGGCGAGCACGGCGGTGCCGTCGCAAAGCCACGAGAGGCAGACCACGTAGTCGCCGACGTCGGCGAATTGCGCGAGGTCTGTCGAGGATTCAGGGGCTGGATTCACGATGTCTCTGGAGCCCCGGGGAGGGTGCGACTGGGGAACCCAACGAGTGGCCGGATCAGGCAACGCAGCGGCGGAACCCGGCCTGGAGCGCCTCCCGGTCCAGGTTTCGACCGATGAACACGATCTGGCTGCGGCGATCTTCGCTCTCCCGCCATTCACGGTCCGGACGTCCCTCGAACAGCATGTGCACGCCCTGGAAAACGAACCGTTGCGGCAGATGCTTCAGGCTCAAGATTCCCTTCATGCGGAAAATGTCCTGGCCCTTGGTCTGGAGCAGTTCGCTGAGCCAGGCGTTGATCCGGCGGGGGTCCAAGGGTCGGGTTTCCTCGAACCCGACGCTGGTCACGGTCTCGTCGTGGGAATGTCCGTGGGCGTGTCCGCCATGGTCGTGCGCATGCTCCGGTTCCAGTGCCTGACCGTCGCGCTCCAGCCTCCCGGAGAATTCCGGGAGCCCATGCTGGGTGATCAAGGCGAAGTGCCCGGGCGACCGAATGGGGATCCGGAAGGACGAGCGATCGTCGCCCAAAACGAGTTTGTGGAGATGCGGGCCCGGAAGCAGTTCCCCCCCGGGGCGCACCGTTCTCGCCGGCTGCGAAAATAGAAGCGCCGCCTGGTCTTCAGCGGCATGCAATGCCTGGTGCAGTCCACCGTGGCACTGTCCGCGATGTTCGTGGTGTTCGTCGTGCTCATGGACGTGGACGTGATGGTCGCCCTCCCCGTCGTTCCCGTGGTCGGAATCCTCATGATGGGCATCCGATGAGTCCCCCGCCTCGACGGGCAGAAGCACCGCTCCCATCACCGGATCCGGTCCCGGCTCCAGCACGAGCTGGTGGAGCCCCGGCTGCAGGTGGTAGACGCCACTCCACTCAAAAGGCCGTTCCTTTTCGAGAAAATCCCCATCCACGGTGAGCTTCTGGTCCAGATCGAAGGCGCGGATGTTCAACACCTGATCCACGGCCAGTTCCGCCCGGGTCGTCCGGAAAATCCGTGCCATGGCATTGATGTCCCGGAGGCGCTCCTCCAGTGCGTCCGCCTCAGCCGGGCTCACCAGATCCAGCTTGTTCAGGAGGATCCGGTCGGCAAACGCGATCTGCGCCTTGGCTTCGGGCGCGTCGTCGAGGTGCAGTCCCAGGTGTTTGGCGTCCACCAGCGTCACGATGCCGTCCAGGCGGAACGCCGCCTTGATTTCGTCGTCGGAAAAGAACGTCTGGGCCACCGGACCCGGGTCGGCAAGGCCGGTGGTCTCAACGAGGATGTAGTCAAACCGGTCCCGACGCTTGAGCAGTTGGCCGAGAATGCGGATGAGATCGCCGCGGACGGTGCAGCAGATGCAGCCGTTGTTCATCTCAAAGATCTCCTCGTCGGCGTTGATGACCAGGGCATTGTCAATCCCGATCTCGCCAAACTCATTCTCGATCACGGCAATGCGCTTGCCGTGTTGTCCGGTGAGTATGCGATTGAGCAGTGTGGTCTTGCCGGCGCCGAGGAAGCCCGTGAGCACGGAAACGGGGATGCGGGAGTCGGTATCACTCATGGAGGAGCGGAAGGGGGCTGCTGCTGGCGGAACCGTGGCGTCAATTGGTCGTGCAACCGCACATGGAACCGCAGGTGTGTGCCGCCGGCGAGGGCATCTCGCAACGGCCGTTGCCGCAGTCTCCGTTGGATTCCCCGGAGCTCAACAGGGGCGCGAGCCCTCCGGAGATCACCCGGCGCACCGGAAGCCCCGTTTCCGGGTCGCGTTCCAGCGGCGCGTCCTTCATGGACTGCTTGACCTCGAACCGGCGGATCTTCCGCCCGGTCTTCTCAGGAATCGTCTCGTAAATGTACGTAGGCATCGCGCGCTGAAAAAAGCCCTGTGACGTGGCGCGGTCAAGCTTGGGGAATGGCTGCCTGTCGTGCGAGCTGTCCGGGCCCGACCCGTCAGGGGCAGGGGAACCGTTGGGAAGGATGAGACCCTTGAAGGGAATCTGTCGCTGTCGGCTCAGCACCTCCTCTCGCGAAGCACGGCAAGCACACCGCAAGCACTCCTCCGAATCCCGTCTTGCCCAACCCCGTCGAACCCCGTTCATTCAGTTGCTTCCGGTATGTCAGACTTCTTCCCAGCCCTGCGGTCCCGCGCTGGCCGGACGGGAATCGCAGCCGCACTTGCGGTCGCGCTGACGGCGATGGCGTCCGGCGAGCCCCGCGCCGTCCGGGACTTCCAACCTTCCAGCGACACGTGGTGGTCGCTCCAGCCGTTGCATGCGCCCCGGGTCCCTGTGGTGGGTTCCCCGTGTGCGAACCCGGTGGACGCCTTCATTCGGGCCCGGCTGGCGGCCGAAGGGGTCGGGCCATCCCCGGAAGCGGATCGCGCGACTCTCGCACGGCGGCTCAGCGTTGACCTGCTCGGACTGCCTCCGGATTCCTCCGAGGTCGCTGCATTCGTCAGCGATCCTGACCCGATGGCGTACGAGCGCCTGGTGGACCGCTGGCTGGCCTCCCCGAGGTATGGCGAACGTTGGGCGCGGCACTGGCTCGACGTGGTGCACTACGGGGAAACCCATGGCTACGACAAGGATCAGCCGCGTCCGAACGCCTGGCCGTATCGCGATTACGTCATCCGGGCATTCAACGAGGACCGTCCGTACTCCCGCTTCATCGAGGAACAGGTGGCGGGCGACGTGCTCCATCCCGGGACCCGCGACGGGTTTGAAGCCCTCGGATTCATTGCGGCGGGTCCCTGGGACTTGATCGGGCATGCCGAGGTGCCGGAATCGAAGATGGATGGCCAGGTCGCGCGGCACCTCGACCGGGACGACATGGTGGTCAACACGCTCCAGACGTTCAACAGCCTGACGGTCCAGTGCGCCCAGTGCCACGATCACAAGTTCGACCCGATTCCGCAGGAGGATTACTACCGGCTGCAGGCGGTCTTCGCCGCATTGGACCGCGCCGAACAGCCCTATGATACGGATCCCGTGGTCGCCCGGGAACGCCGCCGCCTCCACCAGCGCGAGGCGGAGCTGCTGGCGCGCCGCCAAGCGATGGAACGAGAAATCCGGGCGCGGGCCGGCGCGCCACTTGCCGAAATCGAGCACCTTATCGAGGCGCGGGAGCGCCACGTTCGCGAGGGTCAAGCCTATGGCTATCACAGCGCGATCGAGTCTGCGCCGGACACGGTCAAGTGGGTGCAGGTCGAGCTGGAGGAGGCGCATGCGCTCCACGAAATTGTGCTGCACCCGTGCCGCGACGACTTCAATGGCATTGGCGAGGGATTTGGCTTCCCGGTCCGCTACCGGGTCGAGGTCAGCCCCGGGCCGGGGTTTGAAGATCCGGTCACGCTGGCCGATTTTGGCGATGCGGACGTGCCGAATCCCCGACTGACCCCGACGCGCATCGCCGCTGCCGGGCGATCCGTCCGGGTCATCCGGGTCACCGCCGTGAAGCTCGCGACGCGCCAGGAGGATTACATCTTCGCCCTGGCGGAACTTGGAGCGTGGACCGGGGACGGTCGCAATGTGGCCGCGGGTGCCAACGTGACGGCGCTCGACTCCATCGAGGCGCCCGTGCGCTGGCAGCGTCAGAATCTTACCGATGGTTGGTACCCGGGGCTGAAGGCCACGGACGACGGAGAACTGGCGGCCCTCAAAGTGAAACGCGATGCGCGGATCGCGATGGCGACCCTGGAGACGGAGCAGGTTGAGCTGGATGGTTTGCGCGAGGCGCTCGAGGGGGTGGCGGCGGCGCTGCGGGAGCTCCCGACTCCCGCGAGGGCCTATGTGGCCGCGGTGTACACCGGCAACGGGGCGTTTTCGGGCACCGGGGCGAACGGCGGGAAGCCGCGGGCCGTCCGGATCCTCAACCGCGGCAGCATTGAACGGCCCGGACGCGAGGTGGAGCCCGGGGCACTCCAATGCCTCCCCGCGCTTTCCCCCAGCTTCGGTCTGCCTGCGAATCATGGAGAGGGGGATCGTCGGGCCGCGCTGGCCCGCTGGCTCGCCGCCCCGGAAAATGTCCTCACGTGGAGGTCCATCGTGAACCGGGTGTGGCAATACCACTTCGGACGGGGGATTGTGGACACGCCGAATGATTTCGGGCGCATGGGTTCGCTTCCCAGCCATCCGGAGTTGCTGGACTGGCTCGCGGCCACGTTCCGAGACGGACCGCAGGGGCTCAAGGCGCTGCATCGGCTGCTGGTGACCAGCGCCACCTACCGGCAGGTGTCCACGGACCGCCCGGATGCCGCCGCACGCGACTCGGACAACCGGCTCCTCTGGCGGATGAACCGGCGCAAACTGGAGGCTGAGGCCCTGCGCGACGCGATCCTGTCGGTTTCCGGCCGCCTCGATCTGCGCATGGGCGGTCCGGGCTTCCGGGATTTTGTGGTCGAGAAACCCGAGCACTCACCCCATTACGAGTACGGGTTGCATGACCCGGATGATCCGGCGTCCCATCGCCGGACGGTGTATCGGTGGATCGTGCGCTCCCAACCCCAGCCGTTTCTGACCACGTTGGACTGTGCGGATCCATCCATGCAGGTGGCGCGCCGGAATGAAAGCGCCTCACCGCTTCAGGCGCTGGCCGTGATGAACAATGCGCTGGTCCTGACCATGGCCGGGCATTTTGCGGACATCCTGGTGCGATCCGCTCCGGATCCGGAGTCGCAGGTGCGGCACGCGTGGTGGGTGGCGTTTGGCCGGGCGCCGGACGCGGAGACAGTGGCGGTCCTTGCCGCACACGCCCGCAGTCATGGCCTCGCAAACTCCTGCCGGCTCCTGTTCAATCTGAATGAGTTCGCGTTTGTGGACTGAGCATGGACCCGGTCTCCGCATTTCACGCCGCCCCTTTTGACGGGCACCGCAGGTCCCGGCGCGAGTTCCTCTGGCAGTCAGGGGGCGGCCTCGGGGGACTGGCTCTGGCGAGTCTCCTCAATCGGGACGGACTCCTGGCGTCGGGTTCCGCCTCGGGCGCGAGCGGCGTCCCTTCCGGATGCCATCACGCCCCCAAGGCGCGCCGGGTGATCCAGTTGTTCATGGCCGGCGCCGCCAGCCCGCTGGACCTGTTTGATTACAAGCCGGAGTTGGTGAAGCGCCACGGTCAACCGAGCGACTTTGGGGAGCGGGTGGAGGCGTTTCAGGACGGCCTGGGCCCGTGGCTGAAGCCGGTCTGGGACTTCCGGCGATGCGGCGACTCCGGCCAGTGGTTGAGCGAAGTGGTCGCCGACCTGGGCCCGGTCGCCGATGAACTGGCATTCGTCCACAACATGGTCGGCAAGACCGGAATTCACAGCCAGGCAACCTACCTGCAGGCGACGGGATTTCAGATGCCGGGCTTCCCGGGCATGGGGAGCTGGGTCAGCTATGGACTGGGAACCGAGAATGAGAACCTCCCGGCGTTTGTGGTCCTGCCGGATCACCGAGGATTCGCATCCAACGGCCCCAAAAACTGGGATGCGGCCTTCCTTCCGGGTCAGCATGCCGGAACCATGATCTTTCCCGGCCGCGAGAACCCGATCGCCGATCTTTTTCCCGGCCCTGCCGGGGCCTTCATCGCGCCGGAGAGCGAGGCCGCGGGTCAGTCCGTGCTGGCAAGGCTCAATCGGGAGCATGCCTCCAGCCGGGAAGGGGATGCGCGGTTGGACGCACGGATCCGCAGCTACGAACTCGCCGCCCGGCTCCAGCTGGCCGCGCCCGACGCTCTGGACATTTCGAGGGAACCCGGCCATCTGCTGGATCTCTACGGGATCAACCGGACCACGCGCCAGTGGCCGAAGGAGATCAACGCGCCGGAGGAAATGGACACCTTTGGCCGAAAATGTCTGGTCGCCCGACGACTCGTCGAGCGTGGGGTCCGCTTTGTGCAGATCTGGTCCGGCAACGACAACGGGTTTCCCAGGCGCAATTGGGATTCGCATGAGGATATCCGGCGCGACCACGGCCCGCTGGCCCGCGGCTTTGCACGAGGAACCGCGGCGCTGATCCAGGACCTGAAGCAGCGCGGATTGCTCGAGGACACGCTGATCCTGTGGACCACGGAATTTGGGCGCATGCCGAGTTCCCAGGGCGGTTTGGGCCGGGACCACAACCCGTACTGTTTCACCAACTGGCTCTGTGGCGGCGGCATTCGCGGGGGCGTGGTCTGCGGCGAGAGTGACCCGTGGGGGTATAAGCCCCTCGATCGCCGGCATCCGACCACCGTGTACGACATTCATGCGACCGTGCTGCACCTGATGGGCCTCGACCATACCCGGCTGACCTTCCGCCACAACGGGGTGGACCGCCGCTTGACGGATGTTCACGGCGAGGTGATCCGGGGCCTGATGGCCTGAGGGCCTGAGGGCCTCAAACCTTCTCAAGGCCTGCCAGACCGATGCCGGCTGGCCCGCCCTTTCAAATCCCTGACCTCGCGGGACGGCGCTTCGTCCCGGAGCCGCCCTTTTTCGCAGCCTTGCGGGCGGCCGGGGCGCCCGCGGCGGCCATTGGTTTGGCGCCCGCGGCTGGTTTGCCTTTCCCGCGAACGGCCTTTTTTGTGCGTGTCGCTTTGGGTGCGGCCGCAGCCGGGGCCGCCGGCGCACCGTCGGCCGCGCCTCCGGTGTCGAGCTCGATGCCGAACACGTCGGAGAGTTGAGCGTCGGAAAGCGCTGGGGCGGCGGATTTCCGGGACTGGCGGATGGCTTCGGAGGCGGATGCCTTGGCGATCAGGTCCGCGGGATCCACACCGCGGAGTTGGAACAGGAGTTCCGGCTGCTCATCCAGCCGCGCACCCACACCATACAGGGAGGCGGCCACGTGCTTGCACAGTCCCGCCCAATCCGGGCAGGAGCACTTCATCTGGATCTCAGCCGGCTTTGGGAACAGCCCTTCGCCTTTCCGCGTCACGGCCTGCATCACCCCTGCGGAGAGCCGGCCCTGGAGCATTTCAATGAGGGAATCAATCTGCCCGGAGCATGCCTTTTGGAGTCGGCGCCAGGCGTCCTGCGACAAGGGGTGGATCTGGATGACGATCTCGTACATCGAGGACCCGCTGACCAGCGCGGTGATCCGACCGGGAGCCACCTGAAGATCCACGACCGAGCCGTTGCGAACATAGGTGCGTCCACGGGGCAGCCGGTTCTCAAAATCACTGTAGGACTCCAGATTGTCGCACCAGGCCCTGCCCCAGAAGGTGGTGGCGATGGTCCGGCTCTTCAGGTGGACGGGGGAGAGCGCACGGCCCTTTTTTGCCAGTCGGGAGACCTCTTTCGCGGCGTTGGCGCGGCGCTGGGCCACGGAGACGTACGGTCTCCATCCATATCCCCAGCTCATGTCCGTGGGTGCTCCCTCCTCGTGTTCATGATGCTTCTCCAGCTCATTCCTCGCCGACCGCCTTGATATCCAACGCCACAAAGCGGAGCAACTCGGCATTGCTCATTTCGGTGAGGAGTTGCTCCCCCCCTTCGCCCAGAACCTGCTCCGCCAGGGCCCGCTTGCCGGCCAGAACCTCGTGAATGCGCTCCTCCAGCGTGCCCCGGCAGATGAAGCGGTGGACCATGACGTTGCGCTTCTGTCCGATCCGGAACGCGCGGTCGGTGGCCTGGTTCTCCACCGCCGGATTCCACCACCGGTCGAAGTGGATCACGTGGGAGGCTGCAGTCAGATTGAGGCCGGTGCCCCCGGCCTTGAGCGACAGGATGAAAAACGGTGCACCGTCCTCGCGCTGAAACTCATCGACCAGCTCCTGCCGTTTGCGGACCGCGGTGCCCCCGTGAAGCACCAGTCCGTCGCGCCCGAACACGGCGGCCAGGTGCCGTGCCAAGGGTCCGGCAATCTCCCGGTACTGCGAGAAGATGAGGACCTTTTCCTGGCGCGCCGCGATCTCCTCGCCCAACGCCGCCAGTCGCTGGAATTTGCCGCTGTCGTCGGGGCGGTACGCACCATCCGCCAGCCATTGCGAGGGGTGATTGCAGATCTGTTTGAAGCGGGTGAGGAAGGCCAGGATGATCCCGCGCCGGCGGATGCCCGCCGCCGCCGGTGCGTCGAGTTGCTCCGCCAGATCCTTCACCGCCTGCTGGTACAGCACGGCCTGGGTGCGCGTCAGCGGGCAGAAGGCGTCGAGCTCCGTCTTTTCCGGCAGGTCGCTGATGATGCGGTGGTCGGTCTTGAGCCGGCGGAGAATGTACGGACGAACCAGACGTCGCAGCGGGGCGAAGGATGTGGTGGTGGTGCTCCGGTTCCGATTTTTGACGAATGCCGAGAACGCGGCGGCATCCCCAAGCAGGCCGGGACACAGGAAATCGAAAAGCGACCAGAGATCCCCCAGCCGGTTCTCGATCGGTGTGCCGCTCAGGGCGATCCGGCTCCGGGCGGGGATCGCCTTGACGACGCGCGTCTGACGGGCGCCCGGATTCTTGATGGCCTGCGCCTCATCCAGAACGAGAAGGTTCCAGGAATGGTCCTTCAGCCAGGGCCAACGCAGCAGGAAGGAATAGCTGGTGATGACCAGATCGCAGGTGGTCAACGCCTCGTCCGGGCGGCGTGCAATGGCGGCGAGCTGTTCCGGATCGGACTCCGACGGATGCAGAAGGCAGACGGACAGGGACGGGGCAAACCGGAGAATCTCCGCCTTCCAGTTGGCGATCAGGGAGGCCGGGACGACCAGCAGGCTGGTGCGCGGCTGGTCCGCCAACGGGCGGCGGCGCAGCACCAGCAGGAGCGCAAGGATCTGGAGGGTCTTGCCCAGTCCCATGTCATCCGCCAGGCAGGCGCCCAGCCGGAGCCGGCTCATGAACCACAGCCAGTGAACCCCCAGCCGCTGGTACGGTCTCAAGTCGGCCTTGAGGTCCGGTCCGGGCTCGGAGTCCCTGCTCACCCCCGGGTTCTGCATTTCGGCAAGCGCCTGGTGCAGCCAATCCCCCGCAACCACCGAGGACCAGTCGGAACGCGTCCCGGCGGCCTCCTCAACGGCGGTGGTTCGAGGATCAAATCCGGAGAGGAGCCGCAGCCCCTGGAGCAGGGGCAGTCCACCGCCGCCGGCCGCCGCGGCCTCCACAGACTTCCAATGCGCGAGGACCTCTCTCAGCTTTTCGGAATTCACCTCCACCCAGCGACCCTTGAGCAGGACGAGCCCGTTCGCCGCCGACAACAGGGAGCGCCATTCGGCCTCGGTCAGGGGTTCTCCATCGAGGGTCTTCTCCAATTTGAAATCCAGGAGGCTGTCGGCGCCGAACTGGCGCGCCGGCTGCCCCCCGATGCACACCTGCACCTGCGGCCGTGGCGGGTGTCCGGCCTTCCACCAGTCCGGAATGCGCACCATGAGTCCCGCCTTCTCCAACAACGGGATCTCCTTGAGGAAGCGATAGGCCTGCCCGGGAGTCCAGGCCTGCGGATGAAACACGGCGCGCGACTCCAGGAGTTCGCGGGCCAGCGGGCTGGCCGCGGCGGCACGCTGTACCGGGGAGAGCAGGGAGGTGAGGGCGGTCCGGTTCTTCGCCCCGGCATACTCTTCCAGAGCGCGCCCCAGGGGCAGGTGTTGCACCCGGCCCTCGCTGGAGATGCGGTGGGTGTAGGTTGCCAGGAACGCGAACGGACATTCGGGACTGCGCTTGTTCTCCGCCAGGTGAAAGGTCACCCGTCCGATGGCAGCCCAAACGGGATTCAGCGCCCGGAGGTAGGCCGCCACCCCGCTCCCGGTGCTCTGGACGCCCTCCCGGACGCGCGTTTCCAGGGACTTCCAGAGCTCACCGAGCACCCGTTCGTTGAGATACTCGAGGCCAAGCATTGGAGGGGCCGATTCGAGGATCACCGCGCAGGCCGATTCATCAGGCGACGGAAGCGCCGGGAAGGAGGCTTCGGAAAGTCCCGGATTCTGGCACAGCGCGGTGAAAAAGCGCCGCGCGAAATCCCGCCAAAACACAATGG
>JAHCBB010000052.1 GCA_019634635.1 Verrucomicrobiia bacterium | reverse complement strand
GGGCTGGTCCATTACGAGGTCGGCTCGCCCCTGTGGTCGGACGGCGCCCACAAGGAGCGCTGGATGGGCATCCCCGACGGCACGCACATGCGTTTTTCCGAGCGGGGGGAGTGGTCGTTTCCCGCCGGGTCGGTCTGGGTGAAGCACTTCGAGCTGCCCGTGAGCGAGGCCGACACCACCCTCCGGCGCCGGCTCGAAACCCGGCTGCTGGTCCGGGATACCAACGGGTCGGTTTACGGTGCCAGCTACCGATGGCGTGAGGATCTGTCCGATGCGGAGATTGTCCATGGAGCGGTCAGCGAGGAGATTCCCATCACCGGGTCCCAGCAGATCGGGCCGTTGAGCAGTGTGGACATCGGCAATCCGGTTCCCGGTTCCACGGTGCGCCGCGGAGACGCCTGGGAACTGACTGCTGGCGGCACCGACATCTGGGGGACCAGCGACCAGTTTCGCTTCGCCTACCAGGAGCGCACCGGCGACTTTGATGTTCACGTCCGCATCGAATCGCTGACGCCGACCGATCTGTACACCAAGGCCGGCCTGATGGTTCGCGAGTCGCTGGCACCGGAGGCGCGGCACCTCTTCGCCCTGGTCTTTCCCAACAACGCGTCGCGAAACCACAACACTGGAGGCTTCCAATTCCAGTTCCGCGAGACCCCGGGCGCGGCGGCGGTGGCCATCTACCCGCCGCAGCCCAACCCCCGGGTCAGCTACCCGGACACCTGGCTGCGGCTCCGCCGCAGTGGCCATCTGTGGACTGCCTACAGCAGCAACGACGGCCATGCCTGGCAGGAGATCGCCGCGAGGAACCTCCTCCTTCCCGACACGGTCTATTTCGGGCTGGCCCTCACGGCGCACAACGGGTCCGGGGCGCTGGCCTCGGCACGCTTCGACTTCCGGGAGCGTTGGTTGCAGACGTGGTTCTATCCGGGGCGGGAGGACTGCCGACGATGCCACACGGCGGCAGCCGGCGGCGTTCTCGGCGTCTCCGCCCGGCAGAGCCACCGGAACCACTACTTTCCGGAGACCGGAGTGGAGGACAATCAGATCCGGGCCTGGAATCACGTGGGCTATT
Organism: Verrucomicrobiia bacterium; assembly: GCA_019634635.1. Classification (NCBI taxonomy): domain Bacteria; kingdom Pseudomonadati; phylum Verrucomicrobiota; class Verrucomicrobiia; species Verrucomicrobiia bacterium. Next base: position 20,954 of record JAHCBB010000052.1, on the reverse strand, counting down.
TTGACCCGCCGGTGGACGCCTCGCTCCTGGCCCCGGTGACCCCGTTGGTGCCCGTGAGCGCGGCGACATCGCCGCTGGAGTGGCGGGTCCGGTCCTACCTCGACTCGAATTGCTCGCATTGCCACCGGCCGGGTGGGCCTGCGGGGCAGTCGCAGTGGGACGCCCGGGCGGAGACCCCGCTGGAGTCCGCCGGGATTCTGGATGGTCCGGTGGTGGACACCCTCGGGGTGAGTGGATCCCGGGTGGTGGTCCTGCAGGATCCCGAGCGGTCGGTCCTCCTGCGCCGGATGAACACGGCGAGCGCGCCGCACCGCATGCCGCCCCTGGCGAAGAACGTGGTGGATCGCGACGCCGTCGAAACCGTCATCGCCTGGATCCAGGCCCCGCCGAATCGGCCTCGGGTGGTTCTCGCCGAACCCGGTGACCTGGTGGCTGCGGCGTTCGGGGAATGGACGCTGCAGTTGGCGGTGACGGATCCCGACGTGCCGGCTCATTCGCTGACCTATGGGCTGGTGACCGGGCCGGTGGGGTTGACGGTGAGTGCTTCGGGACTGGTTCGTTGGACGCCGACCGCGGCCCAAGCCCCCGGGGTCCATCCGGTGACGGTGCGGGTGAACGACAATGGGAGTCCTCCATTCAGCGATACGCAGACCTTCAACATCACGGTGAACGCCCCAGGTGCAGAAACGGTGCGAACGATGTGGATGCTGGGGCTCGACAACGATCCGGCGGTGCTCCCGTACCGACCGACCGCGGAATTCAGCAGCGAGAACAAAAGGAATGATGCACCTCCGGGTCTGGTGTCCCGCCTGCCCGGGGATCCGGAATACATGGAGGGAAGCAACCCGGGAGCCGATGATGACTACTACTTTGCCGGCGTATACCCGGCTGGCTTCAACGGGCTGACGGCGGAGCGGCGGGCGCCCAACGACGAGCCGTGGTGTGCCTGGGAGCGGGCGCATACGATCAGCGACCGGACCAACCGGGCCCATTTTGTGCTCGTGGCGGACCAGGTGGCGGTCGGAGCGCGATTGCGCGTCAGCCTGGAGTTGGTGAATGGGGGCTGGATGCTCAACTCGGTGTCGCAGCCCGGGTTTGGCGACCACGACATGGTCGTGCGATTCCGTAACCTGCTTGGCGTGGGCACGGTGCTCTGGTCGGGGCGGGTGTCCCAAACCACGAATCTCGTGGTGGAGGTGCTGGCAACCGCAGTGCAGGCCAGTGCCGGGGCCAACACCATAGAGATCGTTCGCACGGGCCCGTCGGGCACCGGCCTCTCGTACTGGATCCAGTACGATTACCTCTGGGTCGAGGCCCTGAATGGAGGAGCCAACACGCCGCCAACTCTGGCGGCCGTCGCCGACCGGGAGGTGAGTGTCGAGGGCACCATGACGCTCCAATTGACGGCCACCGATGGGGATACGCCGGCACAAACCCTGAGCTATTGGCTGGTGAGCGGGCCTGCCGGCTTGACCGTGAGCTCTGGCGGTGTGGTCCAGTGGACGCCATCGGTTTCCCAGGCTCCCGGAGTTCATCCGGTGACGGTGCAGGTCACCGACAGCGGGACGCCCCCCTTGAGTGACACCAAGAGTTTCAACATCACGGTGAACGCCCCGGCCGTCGAACTGGCGCGCACGGTTTGGATGCTGGGGGTGGACGATGATCCCGCGGTGTTCCCGTACCGGCCCACCGCCGAATTCGGTGCGGAGAACGGAATGAACGACGCCGTACCGGGCAGAGTCAGCCGGCTCCCGGGAGATCCGCAGTTCGTGGCCGAATCCAATCCGGGTGCGGACGATGACTACTACTTTGCCGGGGTGTACCCTGCAGGCTTCAACGGATTGACCGGGGAACTGCGGGTGCCCAACGATGAACCGTGGTGGGCCTGGGAGCGCGCCCACACGCTCGGGGATCGAACCAACAGGGTGCATCTGGTTTTCGCCCCGGCCCAGGTGGCGGCAGGAGCGCGATTGCGCATCACCATGGAGTTGGTGAGCGGAGGCTGGATGTTGAATTCGGTGAAGCAGCCCGGGTTTGGAGACCATGACATGGTGGTGCGGTTTCGAAACCGTCATGGGGTCAACACGGTGCTCTGGTCCGGGCGGGTCTCCCAGACCACCAATCTGGTGGCGGAGGTGCTGGCAACGGCAGTTCAGGCCGGCGCCGGCGCCAACACCATCGAGATCGTTCGTACGGGGCCATCCGGCGCCGGCCTCTCGTACTGGATCCAGTACGACTACCTTGGCGTCGAGGCCTTGAATGGAGGAGGAAACACACCGCCCGCCCTGGCAACAGTCGCTGACCAGGAGGTGAGCGTCCCGGGCACATTCACGATGCAATTGACGGCATCCGACGGCGACGTGCCGGCGCAGAGCTTGACGTATGGGTTGGTGAGCTGGCCCGTCGGAATGACGGTGAGCTCCGACGGCTCGGTTCAATGGACGCCATCGGCTTCCCAGGCGCCCGGCGTTCACCGGGTAACGGTTCAGGTCACCGACAGTGGTGCACCCCCCTTGAGTGATACGAAGAGTTTCAACATCTCGGTCACCGACCCGCCCGTCGAACTGGCGCGTTCGGTGTGGATGTTGGGGGTGGATGATGATCCAGCGGTGCTGCCGTACCGGCCGACGGCGGAGTTCAGCAGTGAGAACAAAAAGAATGATGCGCCTCCCGGGCTGGTATCCCGACTCACCAACGATCCGGAGTACGTGATCGGGAACAATCCGGGTGCCGACGACGACTACTACTTTGCCGGCTTATATCCGGCCGGCTTCAATGGGCTGACCAGCGAGCGTCGAGTGCCCAATGATGAGCCTTGGTGGGCGTGGGAGCGGGCGCATACGTTGGGCGACCGGACCAACCGGGCGCACTTGGTGCTCGGGCCGGGTCAGGTGGCGGTCGGGGCGCGATTGCGCATCAGCATGGAGTTGGTGAATGGAGGCTGGATGCTCAACTCGGTGTCGCAGCCCGGGTTTGGCGACCACGACATGGTCGTGCGATTCCGTAACCTGCTTGGCGTGGGCACGGTGCTCTGGTCGGGGCGGGTGTCCCAGACCACGAATCTCGTGGTGGAGGTGCTGGCGACCGCAGTGCAGGCCAGTGCCGGGGCCAACACGATCGAGATCGTTCGCACGGGTCCGTCGGGCACCGGAGTTTCGTACTGGATCCAGTACGACTACCTCCGGGTCGAGGCGCTGGACGGAGGCGGGAACACGCCGCCGACCCTGTTTGCGGTGGAGGACCTCGACCTGGAGGTCTTGATGCCGCTCTCGTTGCAGTTGGACGCGACCGACTCGGATGATCCGGGACAAACGGTTGTCTTCGGCCTCGTGAATGGACCGACAGGGTTGACGGTGAGCCTTTGCGGCGAGGTCCGCTGGACGCCGATGCCAACCCAGGCTTCGGGACGATATGCGGTGACCGTGCAGGTTACCGACAGCGGAACGCCCCCGTTGAGCGATACGAAGACCTTCCACATCACCGTCCCGGCCGTCGAGTTGGCGCGCACGACGTGGATGCTGGGGGTGGATGATGATGCGGCGGTGCTCCCGTACCGGCCCACGGCGGAATTCGGCGCTGAGAACGGCAAGAACGACGCACCGCCGGGCAAAGTCAGCCGCGTGCCGGGAGATGCGCGATACGAGGCCGGGACCAATCCGGGTGCGGACGATGACTATTACTTCGCCGGGACTTACCCGTCAGGGTTCAACGGACTGACAGGTGAACTTCAGGTGCCCAATGATGAGCCGTGGTGGGCCTGGGAGCGTGCCCACACGCTTGGGGACCGGACCAACCGGGTGCATCTGGTTCTCGTGCCGGCCCAGGTGGCAGCCGGAGCACGGTTGCACGTCACGATCGAGTTGGTGAGCGGAGGCTGGATGTTGAACTCGGTGAAGCAGCCCGGGTTCGGGGACCACGACATGGTGGTGCGGTTCCGCAACCGGGCCGGAGTGGGGACGGTGCTGTGGTCGGGGCGGGTGTCGGAACCGGCAACACGCGTCATGGACGTGTTGGCCACGGCAGTTCAGGCCAGTCCCGGAGCCAACAGCATCGAAATTGTCCGCACGGGACCGTCCGGTGCCGGCCTCTCCTACTGGATCCAGTACGACTACCTGCGGGTGGAGACGCACCCGGCCGGATCGTCGGGAACGAGTTTAGGGCTGGCTTCCGCGGGATTCGGAATGAATTCCCCGACGGTGACGCCAGGAGCCATTGGCACCGATCTGGTGTCCGCCTTGCCGATCGGTCGGGAGCGTCCGGCGTCCCTGCACGATGTCGTGTGGCTCGATGGGAGCCCTCACGGCACACTGACCTATGTCCATACCGTCCCGATGGTCCCGGGAGTTCATCTGCTGGTGGAGGCGTCTCCCGACCTTGCAGACTGGTTTGAGGCCCCGGTTGTCGTGCTTCACGAGGAAGGCGGTGACGGGTGGCGGCGGGTCACGGTCCTGGACCTGATGCCCCTCGATGCCCCGGCACCCCGCTTCCTCCGGGTCCGCGCCATCACGAATTCCATCACCCCGCTCCCCTATTGAGCCTCTGGCTCCGGGGGGACAGGCTTCTCAACATTCAAACCCGAAATCCGGTTTCATGAAGGTGCACCGTCTCATTCCCGCGCTGCTGGCGGGTTTATCCGCGCTGGGCCAGAATGGGGACCGTCCCGGCGAGGCCCAACCGGACATGGTCCCGGCGGACCGCATCCCGCCTGCCCCGGTGCTTGATCCGGAGGCGGCGCAGCGTACGTTCCGGCCTGCCGCGGGTTTTGGCGTGGAGTTGGTGGCCGCGGAGCCGATGGTGCACTCACCGGTCGCGATGTCGTTTGACCTTCAGGGCCGTCTCTGGGTGGTGGAGATGAGCGGGTATATGAACGATGTCGAGGGATCCACCGAGACGGAACCCAGCGGCTCCGTGGTGATCCTGGAGGATGCGGATGGCGATGGCCGGATGGACCATCGGATCGTCTTTCTGGACGGACTCGTGATGCCCCGGGCCATTCTGCTCACCGGGGACGGAGCGGTGATCGCCGAGCCACCCCGTCTGTGGTTTGCGCGGGACACCAATGGCGACGGCCGGGCGGATGAGAAGATCGAGATCGCCTCGGACTATGCGACCCAGAACGACCCGGGCCTCGGAGAGTTGTCGAATCCCGAGCACGCAAGCAACGGGCTGCTGTGGGCTCGCGACAACTGGGTATACTCGGCGAACCACACCGGCCGGATGCGGTGGAATGGCGGTCCGACCCGTTGGAGCTTCGGACCGACGCAGTTCCGTGGTCAGTGGGGTCTGTCGCAAGACGACCGGGGACGCCTGTACTTCAACTCCAACTCCGATCAGTTGCGGGCCGAGTTGATCCCGGACACCTACTTGGCCCGCAATGGCAATCTGCAGTCGCCCTTTGGCGCCAATGTGCAGTTGTCGAAGGACCAGCGGGTGTGGACGTCCCGCGTCAACCCGGGCGTCAACCGCGGATACCAGCCCGGCCAGCTCACTCCGGCGGGACACCTGGCGACGTTCACCGGGGCCTGCGGCCCCGTCGTGTATCGGGGGGACCAGTTTGGCCCGGAGTACATCGGCGATGTCTTCCTGTGTGAACCCACCGGGAACTTCGTCCGGCGGAACCGGATCTTCAACCATCAGGGCCTGCTCACCGCCACCAACGCTTATGTCCAGGCAGAATTCCTCACCTCGGACGATGAGCGGTTCCGTCCGGTCAACCTCCATAACGGGCCGGACGGTGCGCTCTACATCCTCGACCTGCATCGCGGCCTGATCCAGCACCGGATTTACCTCACGAGCTACCTGCGCCGCCAGCTGGAGTCGCGGGACCTGATCACCCCGGTGGACCACGGGCGGATCTGGCGCGTGGTGAACACGAACCGGCCGGCCGGCCGGATGCTCAGCCTGGGGACGAACCCGGCAACCGCGGACCTCGTGGCCCGGGTTGCCGGCCCCAACGGGTACTGGCGCGACGCCGCGCAGCAGCGGTTGGTGGAGCGGGCGGACCCGACGGCCGCTCCGATGCTCCGTCAATTGATCCGCACGGATGCCACATCCGCTCCCGGTCGCCTTGCGGCACTTTGGACTTTGGAAGGGCTGGGGATGCTGGACCTTCCGACGATCGAGTCGGCGCTGGGCGACGGGGACGGAGCGGTACGATCAGCGGCCCTGAGGTTGACGGAGCGCCTGCTGGACGGGCCGGAGCGCGACACCGCCCTGAAGATGATCTTCCGCCGCGCCGGACTCGTCCCGGCAGGGGAGCAACTGCAGCTGATGCTCACTCTGGGCAAGGCAGGCACGCCGACGGCCGACGCGATCCTGAGGGCATTGCTGCTCAACACCGCGCCGGACACCCTGCACGTTTACGCGGTCCTCAGTGGCGTCGGGGGACGCGAGCTTGAGTTCCTGGAGGCCCTTGTGGCAGATCCGAAATGCAGTGCGGTCCAGGACGGTCATGTCGCGCTGTTGGCGGGCTTGTCGCGCTGCGTGACCGTCGAGGCGAAGCCAGCGCGTATTGCCCGGTTGCTGTGGGTGATCGCGGGAAGCCCGGGGGGCGGCTGGCAGCAACGGAGCCTGCTCGACGGCATGGTCGCCACGCTGCCAGCCCCGCCGCGGCCCGGCCAGTCATCGGCGCCTGTGACCCCGGTGGTCTTCGAGTCGGAGCCGCCGGGACTGGCGCGGCTGCGCGCCATCACCCATCCGGATGTTGTCGGCAATGTCGCACGGCTCGAAGTCCTGTTGGTCTGGCCGGGCAAGCCGGGGTACGTGCCCCCGGTCGTGGTGCCGCCGCTGTCCGGGCCCGCGCTGGAGAGCTTCGAGCGGGGTCGCGAACTGTATCCATTCATCTGCGGCGCCTGCCATCAGCCGCATGGCCGCGGGCAGGAGGGCCTGGCGCCGCCCCTGGCAGGTTCGGAGTGGACAACGGGCAGCGAGCAGCGGCTCATCCGGATCGCGCTTCATGGAGTTCGCGATGCCCTGACCGTCAATGGAACGGTCTGGAATCTGGCCATGCCTGGCTTTGCCGGGGCCCTTGGGGATGGCCCGATTGCCGACCTGCTGACCTACATCCGGCGGGAATGGGGCCACGAGGCGGATCCGGTGCTCGTGGAGACCGTGGCGGCGGTTCGCCAGGCGCATTCGGAGCGCGAGGATGCCTGGACCGAAGCCGAGCTGCTGGCATTGCCCTGATGGGGCCTTCCGGACCTTGACGGGCTCGGGATTCGGGGCGTCCCCAGCGGCGACCGACGCAGAACTTTCGACGTTCCCCTCACCGCCAGAGCGAGAAGCCGATGCGGAACACACTGCTGTATTGGTCGTAGTCCAGGAGGGTTTCGCCGTAGCCGATGAAGTACTGCAGGTCCAGGTAGACGGCGAAATTGCGCCCCCAGGAACGGTACAGCGGATAGGTGAGGTCCATTTGCGCACTGCCGTGTTGGAATCCGTCGCCAATCGTCCCGATGACGGCCAACTGGACGGAGTCCGCCCACCCCAGCATCGCCCGCAACTGCACGTGGCCGTAGTAGTCGGCGATGTCCGGGTTGTCCTCGAGATCGCCAATGTAGCTGTAGATCCGCGGGGCCAGACGGAAATAAAAGGAGTCGAGATCGCCGAAATAGAAGGTGGGCATGATGTAGGCCACGTTCATGGATCGGGAATCGTCCCCATCCTGTCCGTTGGAGGCGTGGCGGAGGCCGCCCTGCAGATCCATGGCAAACCAGTCTGCCCACCGCCCGCGGTCCAGCCGCTGTCTTTGAAAGAAAATCTCCGGTTGATAGGAAGTGTCGTAGAACGGCGCCGAGGGGGCGGAGATGTCCCAGAGTGATGTCTGGGTGTAGGCGGCGTAAAGGTTGGTGAGGGCGGGAACCTGGCGCGCCAGCCAACCCGGCGCGTCCGGGTCGGCATTGAGGAACCGATACTTGAAGCTGAACTGGAACTTCACCTTGGGATCCTCCCAGCCCGCGATGAGATACATCGGCTCGTACGGGAAAAAATGTGCGCGAAAGAAGTCCAGCGCCGCGGAATCCGCCGGAAGTGCCTGCGGTCTGCTATCCAGGGGATCTGGATGGACCGCGCCCTGACCGGCGCCACGGGATGCCGCCACCGGATCGGCCGCTGCTCCGGCGTGGGATTCGGGATCGGGTTTGATCCGCACCGTGACGCGTTGTCCGGATCCCTCCGCCAGTTCCACCTCGACACGGTCGCCCGGACGGCTCGGCAGCGGAAGGGCGTACACCTGAAGGGAGAAGGTCCCCGGAGCAATGACCACCTCGATGGCCTCAGGACGGCGGAGCGTTATGTCCAGTGTCGTGCCGTCCACAATGAGGCGGCCCGGAAACGCGGCGGGAAATAGGTGGCGCAAGGGTTCGGCGCCGGCGTTCAGCACCACGAGGGACACGGTTGCATTCGAGCCGGCCACCGCCTGTGTCGGCGCGACCAGCAACGGTGTCACCGGATTCGTCGCTGCAAGGCATCCAATCCCGCCGCTCAGCCAGATCACCCACCAGATGCATCGTGCCCAGTTTGCCCCCATTCTGGAGAGTGTCCTGAAAACCTGAAGACGCCAGAAGCCCGGATTCATCCGCGACTCCGCCCGCTGCGGGGCGCTCATCGTCCGGGGACGAGGGTGCTGCGTCAGCGGGTGTCCTTCATCAGGGCATCCACCTCCCCGGCCGTGAGGGCCCGACGATACAGTCGGACCTCCCGCAGATTGCCGCGGAACCGGCCGCCCTCCCCAAAGCCCAGCCGCAGCGGCACGCCCGCGTGGAGTGCGAAATCCCCGGAGGGAAATGGCTTCGACTGCGCCGCAAGGCGTCCATCCACGTGGAGGCTCAACCGCCCCGCCTCCCGCGTGGCGGCGACGTGGTGCCACCCGTCCGGAAGTGCAGCATCGTGGCTGATTGCAACTCCGGCCTCCAGGGCGTGCACGTGGCCGGAGGGAAGGGTGCCGCAGAAAAGGCGTCCCTGGTACACGGCGGTGGACCAGGCGCGCCGATACTCGGTCTCCGAAAAGTCCAGCCGCCCGGTGAGCGTCCACCCGCCCTCGTCCTGCCGGTACACCTGCGCCAGGGGCAGGGTACCGCCATACAATTTGCCGTTGAAATGGGTCAGCCCCATGACTTCGAGTTCGCTCCCGAGCCGGCCGGCATCCTCCCATTGACCGGGACCTGGGAACCGGTAAACGCGGCCCTCCTTCCACGTGCCGGCGTGCAGCACGCCGCGGTGGACAGCGAAGGAATAGGTCTGGTCCACCTGCGGCGGTGAACCCCAGGCGGACCAGTTGGTCCCCCCCTCATAGCGAAACACGCCGCCCAGGGTGCCTCCGTTGAATCCGCCGGCGAACAGGTGCCCGCCCACCACGGTCAGCGGGGCGAGGCGGCCGCCGGGGTTGCCGCACCAGATCCATCGCGTACCGCCGGCGTACCGGTACACGCCCTGACGGGGCGTGGTGAGGTGACGCGGTGGGAGGTCCATCACGCTGACGTGCAGCGCGTCTTTAAACACGGTCATTCCCCACACCACGTCCGCCCCGGCCGGTCGCCCACAATCCTCCCAGCGCCGGTCGCCCGCGTACCTGTAGACCCGGCCTCCCGGCGCCTCGTTGGGGGAGGGCGCCAAGTGTGATCCCACGCCGCTGTACCGCGCCACCCCGGCGTGGAGTTGGCCCCGGAAGACACCCAGCGCCGAGACCGTGTTGCAGCGGTCGGGGGCCCCGCAGTCTTCCCAGTCCGTCCCACCGGCGTACCGATGGACGCGTCCCGCCTCCTCGGCCCCATGCTCGAACGTGCCCGCATACAAGTCGCCGGCGTGGACACTCAGCGCGAACACCATCCGGTTGTTTCCGGGCCGTCCGCAATCGGTCCACCGCGGTTCCGTTCCTGCATCCATCCCGAAGAAGAGGTTCCGGGTGTTGGCCATCGAGGTGCAGGTTCCAGACTGGTCCTGGAGTCCGAGGTTGAAGCCCTGGCGCCGGACGGGGTCGTACCAGCTCACCAAGTCTCCCGACGAAGCGCCCGAGTCCGGATGAACCCGCATCCACAGGGCGACCGTGAAGTCCGACACACCCAACTGAAGTGCCGCGGCCGCCGGCACCTCGAGGTGCGCGGTCCTGCCGTCGAGGGCCGCCCCGGCTCCGGAAACCCACGTTACGCCGGAGGTCGAGGCATGCCATGCGTTTGTCGAAGCATCGGCGCCGGAACCGTCCATCGGCCAGTACGCAAGTGGCGGGCTGTCCGCCATGGCCAAGGCGATCCCGGCCAGTTGCACGGCAGTGAGGAGCCGTGCGGCAGAAGCTCCATTGGTGGTTTGAATCCACATGGGGTGCAGCGTATCGGGGGACGCGTAGCGAGCCAACGGGCGAGCTCCACCCCGGGGAGGGATGGCGTGCCGCCGTCCCCGATCAGGTCCGGGACTACGACGTTCCACGTCACCGCCCGGTGACGACTCCACCCGGCTGGGCGCGGACCCATCCAGGGACAGCGACACACTGACCCTCCCATTGGCGCCCCGCGGTTGCGCGCCGCCTCGCACCGAAAACGGCGGAGGGCCGCGCGTACTCCAAGACGCTTCGCGCACGCCAATGCGACACTTGACGCGGAATTCTGTTGGCAATGGCCGGGTCGGAGTCCGGAATACGGCCTCCGATGAAGTCTTACCGTCTCAACCGACTGTTTGATGCGAGTTCCGGGCACTGCTTCGACGTGGCGATGGACCACGGGTTCTTCAACGAGCGAGGCTTTCTTCAGGGAATCGAGAACCTGGAGTCCGCCGTGCGCACCGTGGTTGCCGCCGCGCCGGATGCGGTGCAATTGACGGTGGGGCAGGCGCACTACCTCCAGTCGCTGCCCGGCCGCAACAAGCCGGCGCTGGTGCTGCGTACGGACGTGGCGAATGTGTACGGCACGGAGCTGCCGAGGACGCTGTTCAGCCGGATGATCGAAGCTCCGGTGGACCAGGCGCTCCGCCTCGATGCGGCGTGCGTGGTGGTCAACCTGTTCCGGATCCCGGGCGAACCCGAGGTGACCGACCAGTGCCTGCAAAACATCCTCCGGATCAAACCGGCCTGCGACCGCCATGCAATGCCACTGATGATCGAGCCGCTGGTGTTTCAGCCCAACAGCAAGGCGGGCGGCTACATGGTGGACGGGGACCCGGACAAGATCCTGCCGCTGGTGCGCCAGGCGTGCGAACTGGGGGCGGACATCATCAAGGCAGACCCGACGGACGATGTGGGCATCTACCACCGGGTCATTGAGATGGCGGGTCGCATCCCGGTGCTGGTCCGCGGCGGCGGCAAGGCGTCCGACGAGGAAATTCTCACCCGTACCGCCGTCCTGATGCAGCAGGGGGCGGCCGGCATCGTGTACGGGCGGAACATCATCCAGCATGCCAACCCGGCGGGGATGACGCGCGCCCTGATGGCGCTGGTTCACGAGGGGGCCACCGCCTCCGGGGCCGCGGTGCATCTGCAGCCCTCCGGATCCGCAGGAAATGCGTGAGGGAAACGGCGGTTTTTCTCGAAATTGGTCGGCTTTTCCCTTGCCGCCGCGCAGGACTGGCCTTAAACCCGCCGCACCCCGTTCTTAGTAAGATACGGCTAAAACACAACTAGAACAGCTCTCCATCCATGGCTAAACCCCTTACGAAGTCCCAGATTGCCGCGACCCTCGCCGACCACTCCGGCATCACGAAGAAGCAGGCGGTGGCGGTGCTCGACCACCTCGCCGCACTGGCGTACAAGAACGCCAAGAACACCTTCACCTTCCCCGGCGTCGGCAAGCTGGTCCTTGTGAACCGCAAGGCGCGCATGGGGCGCAATCCGGCGACGGGCCAGGAGATCAAAATCCCGGCCAAGAAGGTCGTGAAATTCCGCGTCTCCAAGGCCGCCAAGGATTCCATCCTGGGCACCAAGTAACTCCCGGGCACCCGGCGTGCCTGCCCGGCGGCATCCCCGGCGACGGGGCTGCCGCCTTTTCGTTGATGCACCCGGCGCAACGTCCCTAGGATGGCGTCAGCGCTTTATGAAGATCGCCATCGTCGGCTCCGGGGCCCTGGGCAGCTATTACGGTGCGAAGCTGTGCCGCGCGGGACACGAGACGCACTTTCTGGTGCGGTCGGATCTCGCGGTGGTCCGGCGGGACGGTGTGCGCATCCTCAGTGCCGGTGGCGACTTTTCCGTCCGGCCCGCGATTGCCGGCGACCCCGGGGAGATCGGGCAGGCCGATCTGGTGGTGGTGGCCCTCAAGACCACGGCAAACGCGGCACTGCCGGCATTGATCCCGCCGCTTCTGGGGGCCGGCACGGCGGTGCTGACGCTGCAGAACGGCCTTGGCAACGAGGAGGCGTTGGCGGCGGTGGTGCGGTCCGGACGCATCTTCGGCGGCCTGTGTTTCGTGTGCCTGAACCGGGAGGCCCCGGGTGTCATCCGCCATATTGCCCACGGACGCATTGTGCTCGGGGCGTTTCAGCGTCCGGCGGATGCCGAAACGCGGGCGATCGCCCGGATCTTTGAGGAGTCGGGAGTTCCCTGTTCCGTGACGGATGACCTGGCACGCGTGCATTGGGAAAAACTGGTTTGGAACATTCCGTTCAACGGATTGGGTGTGGCGAGCGTGGCGGGATGGGGGCCGTGGGCCGATCCGCCGTCACCCTGGGCGATCCTGCGTGAACCGGTCCTGACGACGGACCGGTTGCTGTCGGATGCGCGATGGGCGGGGTTGGTGCGGGAACTGATGCTGGAGGTGATCGCCGTTGCGCGCACCTTGGGGCATGCGATTCCCTATTCGGCGGCCGATGAGCAGATCCAGCGGACGCGCGACATGGGGGCGTACCGGGCCTCCACGGTGGTGGACTTCGAGCTCGGGCGTCCTTTGGAACTGGATGCGATGTTCCTGCAGCCCTTGCGCCATGCGGTTGCCCAGGGCGTGCCGGCTCCGAGGTTGCGCATCCTTTGCGAAGTTCTGGAACGGCTGTCGCGCGAATCCAGTTCCGGGTGACTGCGGACGTGGATGGGATGTCCGTCCGGTGACTTTGCGGGACGGCGTGCCGGGTGTCCCGGGCTGCTGACCCCTGGGAGTCCGGTCGCCGCCTGCAACGACGTGCGCACGCCGGGGCACGAAACCGCTTGCGCGTTTGGGGGTGCCCGGTAGTTTCCGCGGGCTTCGAAGGTGGGTTGGTAGCTCAGCGGTAGAGCAGCGGCCTTTTAAGCCGTTGGTCCAGGGTTCAAATCCCTGCCAACCCACCAGCAGATTTCTGCGACGACCCCATCGTCTAGAGGCCTAGGACACCGCCCTTTCACGGCAGTAACCGGGGTTCGAATCCCCGTGGGGTCGCCACATCCATTAACCACCTTCATCACAACAGATTGCAAAGCCATTTGTTGCTGGACTGGGCTGGGATTCAGAATTGGATTCGGAATAGAAACGCGGATATCGCCAACGCTCTGGCGCCTCCATTGCGGCACTTTTCCGAGCGGCAACCGGTCCGGGGTCAGATTCCTTCCAAAAGCCCCGCCACGGGCCCGTCGCGTGCGATTCCAGCGATGCGGAATCCCGCGTAGCCTTTGGCTGGTGCCAGTTTTCAGCCACAACGCATTTTTGTTCCTTTGGGGGGAATCATGGCCGCGAAGCCCGTCGTCCATCCTTCCCGCCCGCCACTGGACACTCCCAGCGGCAGATCCTTCACCGCCCCGCGAGACACGTTGAATGGGTAAGCCAAGGTTTGCGCGGTCATGCGGACTGAGCAGACCCAGTCTCCTGCCCGTCGCTGTGCAGTAATCCGAGCGCCTTGATCGTTCCTCCGAGGGCTTCGTCCAACTCCCAACGCCTCCACAGAGCATCAAGCGCGGGCTGTCGAAACTGCTGCACCAGTTGGAACGTGGCGGCGAGCAACTGCGACAGCTGGTTAACGGAATCCTGATCGTGGATTGCTCGGGCGAGTCGGAAAACCACCGACTCCAGTCGGCGGGCCCATTGTTCAAGCGCGACCCAATCCTGGGCCCTGCCGTAGACGCCGGCCGCATTGGCCGCCGCCTTGGCCGCCACGAGTTGAACCTCGCGGTCCTCTGGGAACTTTGCGGCCACCGTCTCCAGCCGGGCTGCCCATAGTTCAAGCGCGACCCAATTCTGGGCCTCGCCGTAGAAGGTGACCGCGTTGAACGCCGCCCGGGCCATCTCGAGTTGCACCTCGCGGTCCTCTGGGAACTTTGCGGCCACCGCCTCCAGCCGGCGGGCCCAATGTTCAAGCGCGACCCAATCCTGGGCCCCGCCGTAGGCGCTGGCCGTGTTGAACGCCGCTTTGGCTACCCGGAGTTGCATCTCGCGGTCCTCTGGGAACTTTGCGGCCACCGCCTCCAGCCGGCGGGCCCATTGTTCAAGCGCGACCCAATCTTGGGCCGCGCCGTAGTCACTGACCGCGTTGAACGCCAAATTGGCCACCCGGAGTTGCACCTCGTGGTCCCCTGGGAACTTTGCGGCCACCGCCTCCAGCCGGCGGGCCCATTGTTCAAGCGCGACCCAATCCTGGGCCCTGCCGTAGGCGCTGGCCGTGTTGAACGCCGCCCGGGCCACCTCGAGTTGCACCTCGCGGTCCTCTGGGAACTTTGCGGCCACCGCCTCCAGCCGGCGGGCCCATTGTTCAAGCGCGACCCAATCCTGGGCCCCGCCGTAGGCGCCGACCGCGTCCATGGCAATCCTGGCCTCAAGCCGTGCAAAACCCAGAGCGAGCGGATCCTGCAATGCCATGACCAAGAGGGGGTCCAACTGCGACTTCCGCCATCCACCCCCTGCGCGTTCAGCCAGGCTTCCCGCCGCTTTGGCGAGGCCGTACGCCACACCAAACCGGTTGCCAATCGACCGATTGGCACATTCACGAACGGCCTCCAGGAGCCCCTCGGGCAGATCGACCTCAAGCACGCCGAGTGCGCCAATTCGGCAAACGAGAGCCGGCACCGTGTTCCTGGAGACTCCCGGCAGAAGTTCCACAAACGGGCAAGCGTCCGCATCCTGCATCGCAACGAGCCGGGTAAGCCAGTTGGCCATGTCCTCCGGATAGTCCTGCGCCAGAAGATCGAGAGTTTCGAGACAGCCTTTCGGTGAATCCGACCATGCCAAAGGCAGCCAATTGTCCAGATTGAATGCTGGGTGACCGAGGTCGGGATGGGCCCGCGTGCGCGTGACGAGCAAGCGTACGGCAAACAGGTCCGGGGAAAGCGGTCGGATGAGGCGAGTGCCGTCGGGCCCGGGCTGATCGTGTAGAACCCGCTTGAGGGTGCTCAGGAGTCGGGAGGTGTCGGCGTGATCAACTTGAACGCCGGCCACGGCTGCGAGTCTTCCCGCACCCGCCGGTAGGGGGAGTCCGCGGGTCAAGGTCACGTAGCAGACGGCGAGCTCAAGGCGCCGCAATTCCTCGTCCACTGCATTGGGGCGCGTGCCCTGGAGGTAAAGGGGCCAGCGTTCCCGGATTTCAAAATGAAGGAGGTCGTCGAGCAATGCGTCCCCGGTTTCTGCATTCAGGACCGGCATCCCGGTCGAAGCCGCAGGTTGGCGGGAAAGGAATTCGCCCAGCGCCTGCACCAGCAGGGGCCTGCCGTTGGCGGTGAGGCGTTCCGCATACCGCCAGAACGGGTCGTCTTTGGACGGCAGAGGGGATGTCTTGCCCAAGGACGACAGGACGCGGCCAAGCAGGATGCGTTGCTTGGCGAGTGGCAGAGGGCGAAGTGGAAGCAGATCGGTGTCTCGAATCGGTGCGGCTTCTGAGACCTTTAGGGCCGCCTCAGCGGCGACCTCCGCCGCACTGCGGGAATGTCGGTAAAGATGTTCCCGGGCTCGTGAGAAGATGCTGCGGGTGCCCGGGACAGGTTGTCCGGCGACCAGTTCGGAAAACAGGGGGCCGACTGCGCCGGGACGATCCAGCAGGAGGATGCGTACCCGGGGTCCAAAGTCCGCGCTGCGCCCGCCCAATCGGGCGAGTCCATCAACAAGGGAGCGCCCAAGTGCGGGCGAATAGTCCACCACGATGAGCGTCGGCTGGCTGGGCTGCCAGGCTTCGAGTGCCGGAGAAGCAAACCATCCGGTATCCCTCTCAAGAAAACCGGCGGTCCATCCGCGAGGACTCAAATCTGTGACCAGTTCGAGGGCCAGACGCGATTTCCCGACGCCACCTTCCCCCACGACACCCCACCAGAGAAACTTCTGTGGCGCCTGAAGGAAGTCGCTCAGGCAGGCCAGCTCGTCCTCCCGGCCCACGGATGCCATCCAGCGGGCCGAGTAGTGCAGTCGGTCAAGGCCGCCGCGCTCAAGGGCGTCCCGGCCAGGCTGAGGAACAAACAGGGGCGGCCCCGAACGGGCCCGCTCCGCATCGAGGAGCGTGGCTAGATTGGCGTCGATCTGCGTCAGGCGCCCTTCCAAGCCATTCAGCCGCTCAAACACCCTGCTCGACAGCTCTTGGAGATCCTTGGAGCTGGCAAGCTGCCCAAGCCCTTCAGTCAGCTCCGTGAACTGGTCTCCAAGCCCAGCAAGCTGCCTCTGGGTTTGTGTGAAGCAGAGCTTCTGAAAAGCGATCCAAGATCCGGTGAAATCCGTATCTCGCATCACATCGCTCAACCGCCCGGGAAACTGCCGCGCCAATGCACGAGAAACCTCGCGATGGTAGAGTTCCCGACCACCGCTAAGGGATTGCCACTCTGCGTCGGCCACCGTCCCGGAGAGGCAATGCGCGTAGAACTCGCCCCACAGCGCTGGCCCCCGGTCTTTCCCTGCGGCATCCTCCGTGTGGGGCAGATAGGATTCGTCCGGGCGGCCGGGCGGAAAGAGCCGCTCCAGTGCGGCTGTTTTGGGCCACTCCTTGAGCGCCTTCTCAAAGGGTTCACGTTGCTTGGCCACAAGCTGTGCCAGACGCTGCCTCTCGTTTGGGCTGACCGAACCGTAGGTTGCAGACCTCAACAGCTCGCCCAGAACCGGACCGGGTGTGTCGGCTGTGCCGCTCAGGCAGGTCACCAGTGCTTTTGCCAATGCCCGGCGGAAGTGGTGGTTCTCACCAGGCGTTTTGGACTCGGCCCATGCCGTTCCCAACTCTCCGGCCAGTAGGTTGTTGAAGATGGAACCAACATTCTTGGCAATCTCGAGATCCCTGTCCTTGAGCAGAATGGCCACCGTTTCAAAGCCCGCCTCGCCACAACAGGCTCCGATCCACGCCCCTATTGGGCCGGCCAGGAACGCCCCAGTAGCCAGTCCGGAAAGCTTGAAAAGCGTCTTGGTCTTCATTGGGGATCCCGGGCTGGACAGGGCTCAGGCCGCCTCGTGCTCCTCAAAATCCCGTTCGGGGTAACGCTCATAGACGTGCTCGAAGAGGGCGGAGCACTTCTGGGCGTACAATGGCCGGTCGTAGGCGGCGGGGAGGGTGTCGAGCACGTCCTCGATGGCCAGCTTGAGCTGGGAGCGCGCGGCGGCCTTATGACGCCAGTTGAGGACCAGCAGCGACTTGAGCTGCGCCAGAAGGTCCTTCGCGACCTTCTTCACCTCGTCGCGCTCGGCAGGGCTCAGATCCGGGGCGGGCCGGGTGAGGATGTCGAAGATGACCAGTTCCTCTTCACTCAGGTTCTCCCGGACGTGCCGTTGCTGTTCCTCGCACAGGCTGCGACTCAACCGCAGCAACTCTTCGAAAAGCTCCTCTATGTTTCGACTGCCGTTGTTGTAGCTCTCAATGAGCTCCTCAAATTTCTCTGCATAGTCGGCCCGGGTCCGATTCAATCGAATCAGCCTCTCCAGTTGTGCCCGGATGGCAGCCTTGAGGACTTCCAGGTCGGTGTTCTTGTGGTTGGAATCCTCGAACCGGCTGCGGAGCGCCTCGAAATCAATCTTCGAAAGGTCCACCACGGTTGCCGGCTCCGCGGGCATGTCCACACTGGCGATTGAGGCGTCGAGCAACTTGGCGACCTCGCCCACGACCGTGGTGATGTCAGTCGGGTTTGGGTTGAGCTTGGCCCGAATGGCTTCCCAGATGGCGGTCAGCGTTGCGACGCGCCCGGCAAACTCCAGGACGGCCGGGTCGGGTTTGACCGCTCCGTAAAGCGTTCCGACGAGCCGCTCGTGGCCGAAGAACTCCCGGCGCACCGCGTCAGGTGCGATGAGCCGGTTGACGGCATCATCGAGCTGCTCAAGCCTGCGTGCGTCACCAGCGCGAAGCTGCACCATAGCCGCCACATCCACTTGCCGGTCGGCGCAGAACGCAGTTGCGGCAGCCACGGCCTGGCGCAAATCGGTCACCAGCTTCGCCTTGTCCTTGACCGGATTTGCGCCGCCTTTGCCGGCACCGTAGATCGCGAGTGCCCTCTCCAGGGAGACGAAGACGTTTGCGTAGTCCACGATCATCCCGCTGTGTTTCCCGGGAAAGACCCGGTTGGCACGGGCAATCGTCTGCATCAACGAGTGGTTCCGCATCGGCTTGTCGAGATACACCGTGGAACAGCTGGGGGCATCGAAACCCGTCAACCACATTGCGCAGACGAAAACCAGGCGCAGCGGGTCCTGGGAGTCCTTGAACTTCTCGTCCAAGGCCTCTTCGTTCATCCGCCGCCGATGGGGCTCCATGTCGAGGCCCAGCTTCTTCATCAGCAGGATCTCGTTCTGACCTGGCGACACGATCACCGCCATATCGGTGGTCCTGAGGACCGCCAAACGCCGCTGAAGCTCTTGCATCCTCTCCGAATCGTAGCAGCCGACGTGAGGAGGCTCTGACTTGTCCGGGGACTTTGATTTGAGTCTCCTCACGTCGGGTGCATCGCGGTAACGGGTCATCTCTGCAATTGCCCGTTCGACCCGGTCCGCTTCCGCCGCCCAATACCTCCGCACCTTGTCATGCATTCTGAGCGCGGTGGCCTTGTCGATGGACACCACCATCGCCTTGCCGACGAAACCGCGCCCGAGGAAATGCCGCACGATGTCTTGAGCCACCGTGTCCAGCCGATCATCACGAGTGAGGATGTGGTATTGCCGGCTCAACTCCCGTTCGAGCTTCGCCTCCTGTTCGGGGTCGAGTTCCGCCGCCTCAATGAGATTGTAGATGTCCTCATTCAGGTCCGGGTTCACGAGTTGCAACTCCGGCGTGCGGTTCTCGTAGAAGAGCGGCACGGTGGCACCGTCTTCGACCGATTGCTGGAAGTCGTAGATGGAGACGTAATCGCCGAACACGTCCTTCGTCCGTTCCTCCCCGGCGATGAGCGGCGTGCCGGTGAAAGCGAGGAACAACGCCTTGGGCAATGCCGCGCGCATGTTCAGCGCCAGCGTGTCGTATTGGCTGCGGTGCGCCTCGTCCGTCAACACGATGACGTCATGCCTGTCACAAAGCACAGGCATGACGTCATCGTGACCCTCACCCCCAACCCCTCTCCCATGCTGCACACCCTCACCCTTGCCTCTCCCAATGGGAGAGGAGATGGAAAACGGGGGCGAGGCTGGTCTCCCCTCTCCCTCTGGGAGAGGGGCGGGGGGTGAGGGTGTTCCAGCCCGAGGCTTCTCGGGCTGGAACTTATGGATGAGCGTGAAGACGTAGCGATGATTCCCGCGCAGCAACTCCCGCAGATGCGCGCCGCTGGCGGCGTGGCACTGGTCGCCCTCGGCTTCGCTTACCGCGCCGGTAGCCTTGAACGTCTTGGCAATCTGGTCGTCCAGCTCCACGCGGTCGGTCACGACCACGAACGTCCAGTTGCCCGCCACCTTGCGCAGCACCTTCTGCGCGAAGAACACCATCGAGAAACTCTTGCCGCTGCCCTGCGTCTGCCAAAACACACCAATCCCGTTCGGGCTTGGTGTGTTACCCTCACCCCCAGCCCCTCTCCCACAGGTAGAGGGGAGTCCGCTGCTCCCTTCTCCCCGCGCCTCTCCCCCTGGGAGAGGTTTGGGTGAGGGTGCGGAGCTTGGAAGAAGGGTCGGGGATGAGGGTGGCGAAGCCAATGCCGCCGCGATCTGATTGAGAAACTCCTCGGGACGGTCCACGACCAATTGATTCGGGAAACGGAGGACGGTGTATCCCATCGAGCCCAAGTAGGCGTCGCGCTGGGAATCCTTCGCAACGACTTCCGGCGAACGGTGAACGTCACCGTCCAACTCGACATCCAGCTTGTGCTCGGCGCAGCAGAAGTCGGCGATGTAGTTCCCAATCTGGTGTTGGCGCCGGAACTTCAACCCCTCAAATCGCCGGTCACGCAACAACTCCCAGGCAATGTCTTCCGCCGGAGTTTGCTGCTGCCGTAACTCACGCGCCCGATCCACCAAACCGCCGTAGTGCAGCCCACCACGGTAATTTGGCTTCTCCCCCCTCTCAGTGGGAGAGGGGCCGGGGGTGAGGGTGGCGGGATTGGCCAAGTCCGAACGAATCCGGTGCAACGACGCAATCGCCGCATTGACCCCAAGCACCTGATGGTTCTGCCCAATGATCTTGGCCAATCCCGCCTTGTGCTCCGAGAACAGCGTGAAGTTCTCCACCAGGTCAAGCAGGCGCGCCCTGTCGCATGTCCCGCGCACCATCACCTCCAGCGAGACCCGGCGCGGCTCGTTCTCGCGTTCGATGCGTTTCCACTCGAAGAACCGCTCCCAATCCGCCGTGAGCGATCCGACCCTGCTGTCCGTGCCGTTGGAGGCGATGAGCAGCGCGTTGAACCAGAAGAGCTGCGGAATCTCCGCCTTGTAGTGCGTGAGGTTCTCGTCGAACGCCGCGCGCGCGGGCACGCCGGGCTTCTTCAACTCAATGACCACCAGCGGCAGGCCGTTGACGAAGCCAACCAAATCCGGCCGGCAGGTGTAGAGCGCGCCCGTGACGCTGAACTGGCTGACCAGCAGGAAATCATTCGCGGCAGGGTCTTCCCAGTCGATGACGCGGACTCGCTCCATTTGCTGCCCCCCGCCCCCTCTACCCCGACTTTCGCAACTGACGTCGGGAAACGGGGATTTTTTGAGAGTGAAGCG
>JAHCBB010000051.1 GCA_019634635.1 Verrucomicrobiia bacterium | reverse complement strand
CGCTACCGACGCTCAGTCAAAAGCCCCAGTTTTGTTGGCTCTTAACTTAGCGCCATTCTCCGCTGGCCCATGGCTGTTGCCTTCCGAGAGACGCAGAATGCTGACTTGGATTGATGAACTTCGAAGATGCCGAGCATGGGTGGAGTACACGGGAGACCCCCTATACAACTACCGTGATATAACTGGAAGTCATGGTGCTGCGTGCGGCGACGAGAAGGCTTTCTTGGAGAAGGCGATTTCTGTGATTGAGAAAGTGCATGAAAGTTTTGGATTAAACCGATTCTAAATAGGATTTGAATCAGAAGGTCCACTTCGCGGGGGACCCTTTGATCTGCGCAGAAGACGCTGTTTGGGTGCGGTTACCCGGCCTTGCGCTTCGGCTTGGCCGAGCGGGTTGATGGTATTGGCCGCTTTGAGCCGGCCGCCTGTTCGACGACCGCCAAGGCCCTCTGGCTGAAGTCCCTGATCTTGGATGTTTTTATCGGGCGCCGATCCTATCAGCCGCCCGGCTCACTTCAACCGACGCAAACGTTTGTGTCCGGCTCAAATTCAAAATGCCCCACTAGCTTGCGCCAGCATGGCGCGACCGCCGGAGTTGGAAGGATGTCCTTCCCTTTTGTTTCCGGCCCGACAGAGGAGCGGAGATGTGTCGGGCAACTTGTGTGGGGTTAACGGGCTGACGGATGACGAGGAAAAAGAGTTCCTGTATCGGTGTCAAACTGGTTAAGACCCCGTTCCGAAGGGCGATGGTTGGTCATTTTGAATCCGGCTGGCTGGCACGTTCGGATGGGAGGGACGGTTCGATGTGGATGAGGACGTCCCGGACCGACGGGTGGTCTTCGCGGACACGGTCCTTGACCCCGTGCGCAATCGCATGAGCCTCGGCGACCGTGAGGCTGGGGCGGACCCGCACGTGCATGTCCACCAACAGTTCCCATCCGAGGCGGCGGACACGCACCTTCTCGACGTCGCTCACCCCGGGAACCGACTCCGCCGTCTGCCGGATGTCGGCGGTCTGATTGGGATCGGGGGCGGCATCCATCAGGTCTTCGAGTGCGGGACGCAGCAGACGCCAGCCATTCCAGGCAATGATGCCGGCCGCAAACAGGGCGGCGACGTTGTCCGCGGATCCCCAGGCGGGTCCCCCGATCCAGGCGACGGAAATCCCGACCGCGGCGGCGAAGGAGGTGATGGCATCGCTGCGGTGGTGCCAGGCGTCGCTCAGCGTCACGGTGCTGCCGGACTCGCGTGCCGCGCGGGAGATCCACCGGTACAGGCCCTCCTTGAGGATCACCACGCCGGCCAGGATGGCGAGCGTCCACGGCCGGGGCGGCGGATGCGGCTGCAGGATTTCCCTCGCTGCATGGACCCCGATGCCCACGGCGGCCAGCAGGAGCAGGGTCGCGATGATGGCGGTGGCGATGGTTTCGGCGCGGCCGTGACCGTACGGGTGTTCGGCGTCCGGAGGACGCGAGGCCACTGCGAGACCACGCCATGCGATGAGCGAGCTGAGGATATCCGCGAACGACTCCACCGCATCGGCGACCAGGGCCTGCGAGTGTCCGATCAGTCCCCCGGCGAGCTTCACCGTGGCCAGCGCCCCGTTGATCACGCCGCCCAGCAGGGTTGCCCTCAGGGCGCGTTGAATCTTGGGGTGCATGCGGGTGGCGGCCGGGGAAGGTTGCGGCCCGGGCCCTGGGCAGAGGCAGGGATGGGGCGAAGCCGGGCACCTCACGCTCTTCGCGGAGGCAGCGGGCTGAGCGGAATGTCCGGGTGCTGCTGGGCGAAGTAGTTCAGCGACCACTCGGTGGGAAACAGGGCGACCGGATGCCGGTCGGCGTCGTACGCAACGCGCCCTCCAGTTGGAAGACCCAGGGAGTCCAGCGCCGGCGCGTCGAGACTGGCGGGAAGCCACCGGACGGCCTGGAACGTGGCCGCCTCACGGCGGATCTCGGCGTTGTACTCCGTCTCCAACCGGTACTGGAGCACCTCGAACTGAAGGGGGCCCACCGCCGCGAGGAGCGGCACCCGGCTTGCCGTGTCCTTCAGGTGAAAGGCCTGCGCGACACCCTCCAGCAGCAACTGGTCGAGTCCCTGGCGGAACTGCTTGAACTTCGCCGTGTTGGCGTTGTGGAAATACTCGAAGACCTCCGGGGTGAAGCGCGGAATCTCGTCGTAACAGATGGCCGGATCGGTGGTGAGCGTATCGCCGATGCCAAAGCCGTCGTGCCCGACCAGCCCGATGATGTCGCCCGGAAACGCCTCGTTGACCGTCTCCCGTTCGTTGCCGAAGAGCTTGTGGGAGGAGCTGAGCCGCACCTTGCGTCCCGACTGCACGTGGGTCACGACCATGTCGCGTTCGAAGCGTCCGCTGACCACCCGCACGAAGGCGATGCGATCGCGGTGTCTGGGATCCATGTTCGCCTGGATCTTGAAGATGAACCCGGAGAACTCGGGGTGCTCCGGGGGGATCAGGGACGGTGACACGTTGTTCACTGGAGGCGGCGGCTGACGAACTGGTTGGCAAGAAGTACCGGATCTCGAGGCGCGTTCCGAGATTTTTCCCCCGCCAGACCCTGCGGGGAATGTTCCACCGGAGGACGCACGCGGAGGCCCCACCCGGATGGGACCCGGCTCCGAGGACCCGTTGAATTTGTGACCCCGCTGCAGGGGTCCCGTGCCTGAATGGAGGGCCGCGCCCCCGGGCTTTTGGGATGCCGGTGCGTCCGGATCTCGCCCCGGATTCCCATCGCCGTTCCGCGCCTGGATCGGCAGACTGACGCCATGCGAAACGCGATGTTGGCGCTGGGGTGCTGGCTGGTGGTGATGTCCGGTTCGGCCCAAGAGTGGCGGTCACTTCTGGATGAAAAGACCCAATCCGGATGGAAGCCGACGCCGTTTGGCGGGTCTGGGGAAGTTGAGGTCACGGGTGGCACCCTCGTGCTCAACATGGGGTTGCTGACCGGCGTGAACTTCACGAATCCAACCCCGCACATGGACTATGAGATCGAACTCGAGGCCCGGCGGGTGGTGGGCAGCGACTTCTTCTGCGGGCTCACCTTTCCCGTGGGTTCGGATTTCGCGACGCTGATCGTCGGTGGCTGGGGCGGCAGCGTCGTTGGGATCTCCTCCCTGGACGGCAACGACGCCGCACACAATGAGACGACCACCCACCAGCGGTTCGAGGCGGGACGCTGGTATCGGATCCGCCTGGCGGTCACGCCGGCCCATCTTTCGGTGTGGATTGACGGCGAGCGGCGGATTCACACCGCGATCGCGGGGAAGACCATCTCCCTGAGGCCGGGCGACATTGAGCTGTCCAAGCCGCTCGGCATCGCCAGCTACAGCACGACCGCGGAGTTGAAGAACATCCGCCTGCGCTCCCTCAAACCGGTTCCGGCCGACGACGCAGCAACCCCGCCTTCCGTTCCGTCGTCAGCCATCCCGCCCCCGGAGTGAATCGGGTCCGGGGTCCACGAATCGGCGGGCGAATCCGCCCAACCCTTCGTATGCCGAACCTCCGGAGCTGGATCAGTCACATGGGGTGATCTCCTGATTTCGCCGGTTCCACCGACGAACGGTTGCCGCTGGTTGATCAGGAACTGTGCCGCCTCGCCGCGCACAAGATGGCCAGCGAACCCGCCGGCCACACGCTGCAACCCACCGCGCTCGTCCACGGGGCCTGGCTCAAGCTGGTGGACTCGCCCGCGCAGTCCCGTTGAATGACAGGGATGAGTTGAAGCCTCTGAGGAAGGGTCCCGTGAGGCGACGGAACGTTTCCGGGATCGGGCGGGTGGGATCCGTTCGATGAGCGGCGACGGCTGACGGACGGTTGCGGGGAACAGCGGATGGTCCTCGCCGCCGGTCGGATTCCTCCCGGGGAGAACGGTCCCATGCGCTCACACCGGATAGCGCAGGATGGCCGCGAGCGGGCTGGCCGCCGGGAGATCGTCCGAACGGACGGCGAGGACTCTCGCGCCTGTGTGGAGGGCGCGGCGGGCGATCTCGTCCACCACGCCGTAGTTCGACACTGTTCCGGCATCGTGGAACGTCACGGCCCCGGTTTCCTCATCCACAAGGCCTGGCACGGAAGCGTTGAAATCCACCAGCAGGGTGTCCACCGCGCCGAGTGTCGCAGCCCGGGCGGCCTGGGCGATGTCGGCGGTGGAACGTCCACTGTTGCTCCGGGAGGCGAAGAGACCGCGGAGCGCGGCAACCTCCTCCTGGTGCCGGCGGTCGAGCAGTCCGCGCGTGCGGTCCGCCACCTCGGCATCCGTGAGGTTCTCAGGGGTTCCGTCGAGCCCGAAAGGCGCGAGGTGCGGGTAGCTGTTGACCTGACGGTAAAGCCCGGCGAGGTAGGGTTCGGCGGCGAGAAACAGCGGCACATCCTGACCGGCAAGCGCGGAACGTACGGCACGGTCCACCGAGCGGACGAACTGGGTGCGGAGCGCCCGCTGTCCCGCGGGGCTGTCGGAGCGTCGGCCTTCCGTCCGGACACCCATCGAGGAAACGCCGAGGGCATCCGCGACATGCTTCGGCAGATCCGCACCGCCCACCTTCGCCACCGGCAGGTCCGGGGAGATTTCGAGAAGCCGCACGCTGCCTTCCGCGAGGGCCAGCACATAGGCAACGTTCGGAAATGTCACAGACCGGAGCAGCGGCTTCAAAAGGAAGCGGTCAGACACCTCCACGGCCGCAACCAGGGCATTGGGCAGGCGGAACGTCCTCACGCCCGAGGGCGTGGCGAAGATGGCGAGACTGTGCGCCTGGAATCGCCAGAACTTTTCGTCCTCCACGAGATCCCCCAAAAGTTCAGCCAGTGCGGCAATCTCCCGTTTGTCGTGTCCGGCCGCGGCGAGGTTCCCCGTGGCTTCGGCTGCGAGGTTCTTCAGCACGGTGCGGTCGCCGGAAACCTCCCCGGAGACGGGCGTGGTGGGCAGGTAAATGCTCACGGAGGCGGGAGTGCGCTCCAGCGAGAGCGCCAGGAGTTCGGGCGGAGTTGGGATGTCGACGTAGAGCATCGTGGGGGCGGAAGCTGTCCGGAGTCACCCGCGGTGGCAAGCGCGCTGTCCGACCCTTCATCGGGCGGGCTTGCGAATGCCGAACCGGTCCGATGCCCAGATGCACCGTAATCGGTGGGCCATGTGCATGGTGTGGCCGCGAAAGGCCGGGGATCCCGGCTGTGGCGTGTTGACGGAGAGGGTGGGCCCGGGGTGGGGGCCGATCGCCGGGCGCACGGGCAATGTTGCAGGGAACCCTCATGCGGTCCCTGCGCAACCCGTTCACAGGTCGGCCCAGAGTCATCGCGTTGTGCCTGCACCCCTTTCGCCGGGTTTTCGGCAAAAAAATCCCGGACAGGCCCCGGCTCCGGGACCACCGGGGCGTCCGCCGGATGGGAATCGGGGGCGCACCAAAGGCCCGGTTCAATCGCTTTCGAGCCTTGCCTCCCGCCCGGAATTCGTTATTTCACCTCTCCGCATGCGGAGGCCAGCCGGCTTCGCGTCGGACCTTCGACGGGCCCCGCAAGGTCCCGAAGGAGCAGACTGCCTCCCGGGGAGCAGCTGTATTGCGGAAAGGAAGTGAACGTGACTTGAGCGAAGTAAAGTTGAAAAAAGGCGAGCCCATTGACCGGGCTCTCCGTCGTTTGAAGAAGAAGGTGGACCGCGAGAACACCCTCAAGGATGTCCGTACCAAGCGGCATTACGAGAAGCCGAGCGAGCGCCGTCGCCGTAAATTGAAGGTCGCACGCTTCAGCGCCATGTTGTCCGCGCGATACGCCGACCTGTGAGCGTCTCCGGGACCCAATAGACTCCTTCGCCGGATGCAGCCCCACCGGGCACGCGTCCGGCGATTTTCGTTTCATGTATTCCCTTTCCACCTGCTGGAACTCGGGCCGGCACACCTGCGGGCGCCAGATGTTGCGGGAGATTCGCGACCTGGGCTTCGGGTATGCCGAGCTCAGCCACGGCATTCGCATCAGCCTGGTTCCCGGGATCATCGAGGCGCTCGACGCCGGCGAGATCCGCATCTCGACGCTGCACAACTTTTGTCCTTTGCCCATGGGGGTGAACTGGCCGGCGCCAAACCTGTTCAAGTTCAGTTCCGACGATGGCCGCGAACGGGCCTCGGCGCTCAAACACACGCTGAAGACGCTCGATATGGCGCAGCGGGTGGGGGCCCGGCTTGTGGTGCTGCATTGCGGGGAGGTGCCCATGCGGGATTACAACGACAAACTGGAGACGCTGGTGGCCCGCGGGGACCGAGAAACGCCCAGGTACCGCCGGCTGGTGGAGGAGGTCGAGGAACGACGCGAACGCTCCAAGGAACAGGCCCAGGAGCTCTCCCTGGAACTTATCGAGCGCATTGCCGGCGAGGCCGCCACCCGCGGATTGCTGCTCGGTGTGGAGAACCGGGAGGCCGTCGAGGAGATTCCCTTCGACCACGAACTCGCCCTGTTTCTGGCCCGCCTTCCGGAAAACGTCCGCTACTGGCATGATTGCGGTCATGCCCAGATCAAGGAGAACCTGGGGTTCATTCATCACGCCATGCACCTGGAGGAGCTGGCGCCGCGTCTGGCGGGATTTCATGTGCACGATGTGATCGCCGACGCCGAAGGCCAGCACGATCACTGCCCGCCCGGGTCGGGCATGGTGGATTTCCGCACGCTTCGAAGCTTCGTCCGGCCCGATCACATCAAGGTGATCGAGTTGAGCCCCGGGGTGTCCGCCGACGATGTCCGCCGGGGGTATGAATTCCTGCGGTCCGTCTGGGGCGATGAATGAGGGCGCGGCGCGGCGCCTCGCGCCCTGGAAGCTCGCCCGGGCCGCCGCCGGGCTCCTGCTCCTCGGCGCCATCTTCCATTCCATCTTCTGCAATGAGGTCCAGCTGCAGCTTCAGGCCTCCGGTGGGCCGTCCTGGTCGTCGCTGACCCGGTGGGAACAGCGTTCCCTGGCCTGGACCCGTGGGCCGGCGGGTTTGTGGGCGACGATCCGCAGACTGGATGCCGTCAGTCTCGCCACCGCCTTCCTTCTCTGCGGCCTCCTGGTGGCGGCGGGGGCGGTGCGGTGGCGGCGGGTGCTGCGGGAGCAGGGACTGCATCTTTCCTGGCGTGAGGTGATGCGGATCTCGCTGGTGGCGCAGTTCTTCAACGCCTTCCTCCTCGGCACGGCCGGAGGCGACGTGGTCAAGGCCTGGTATGCGGCGCGCGCGGCGCCGCAGCGGCGCGCCGAGGCGGCGGTGTCGGTGTTTGTGGATCGCATGCTGGGCACCCTGGGCCTCCTCCTGGCCGCCCTGCTGCTCGCCCTGCCCAATCGCGAATTCATCGCGTCCTTTCGCCGCTACCAGGCGGTGGTGCTGGTCCTCGGCGCCATGGCGGTCGTTGTCGCCATGCTGCTGGCGCTCGGCTTTTTCACCGATGTCCTCAGGCACGAAGGCCTGGTGGGAAGGACTCTCCGGAGGATTCCGAAGGGTGAGTCGGTCGTCCGTGCGTTGTCCGGATGCCGCCGGCTCGGCCGCAATCCGCTCTTCCTGGCCGCCATGGCCTTCTGGTCCCTGCTGATTGCGGCCGGCGTGGCGGCGACCTATGGCGTGCTGGCCCGCGGGATCGGCTTGACGCTCGAGCCGCGGTTGCTCGCGTTTGCGTCCCTGGCCGTGGTCTGTCTCGCGGCCCTGCCGGTGACCCCCTCGGGTCTCGGGGTGCGCGAGAACCTGTTCGTCTGGCTGGTGGGGTTGCCCCTGTTTGGACTCAAGCCGGGCCTGGCTCTCTCCCTGTCCCTCCTGGGGTACACGGTGAACCTCGCCTGGAGCGCAATCGGGGGTCTCGTTTATCTGTTGATGCCCCGACGCGAGGAATTCGCGGCCGTGCGGGAGGCGGGCGGGGCGTCCTGACCGTGGTTTCGACCGTCCCGTCCTTGTTTCGTGTGGGCGTCGGTGTCTCATGGGTCCGGGTCCTGCCGGGATCGCCATCCATGAACGCGTCACGCCGAAGTTTCCTGAGGAGTTCTGTGGCCGGAGCCCCGCTGCTGGCCGCCTGGCCGAACTGGCTTCGCGCCGCGAACGCGGCGGGCAATGAATTCGCGGCGGATGTGGTGATCATCGGGGGCGGTACCGGCGGCTGCGCCGCGGCGCTTGCCGCGTGCCGCGCCGGCCTTCGGGTGGTGCTCACCGCGCCGACGGACTGGATCGGCGGACAACTCACCTCCCAGGCGGTGCCGCCGGATGAGCATCCCTGGATCGAAAGTTTTGGCTGCACCCGCAGCTACCGTGAGTTTCGCGACGGGGTCCGGCGGCACTATCGCGACCATTATCCGCTGACGGCCGCCGCATTGCGCAATTCGCGGCTGAATCCCGGCAACGGGCTTGTCTCCCGGCTGTGCCATGAACCGCGGGCGGCCCTGGCGGTGCTGACGGCCCTGCTGGCACCTCACCTCAGTTCCGGACGCCTGCGTCTCCTGCTCGAACACGCACCGGTGGCGGCGGAGACGGTGGCAGACCGGGTTCTCGCGGTGACGGTTCGCGACGGGCGCACCGGGGACCGGCGCACACTGGTGGCGCCCTATTTTCTGGATGCCACCGAACTGGGCGACCTGCTGTCGCTCACGGCGACGGAGCATGTGCTTGGAGCGGAGTCCCAGCAGGACACCGGGGAACCCCATGCGCCGGCAATGGCCCAACCGCTCAACCAGCAGGCATTCACCTGGTGCTTTGCTGTGGACCATCGGGCGGGCGAGGACCATGTGATCCCGCGTCCGGAGGCATACCCCTTCTGGCGCGACTACGTTCCTGAGTTGCGGCCGACCTGGCCGGGCCGCCTGCTGGGATGGACCATGACCCATCCGATCACGCTGGCTCCGCGGGAGGTGTCCTTCGATCCTTCGGGACCGGGCGGTCCGGGGCTGAACCTGTTTCTGTATCGTCGCATCGCCGATCCGGAGAATTTTCGGCCCGGGGCATATCCAGGCGGCGGCATCACGCTGGTGAACTGGCCGCAGAACGACTACTGGCTGGGACCGCTCACGGGCGTCGAGGCGGGGCTGGCGGCAAAACACCTGGAGGGCGGACGCGAGTTGAGCCGGTGTCTGCTCTACTGGATGCAGACGGAGGCCCCGCGCCCGGATGGTGGCACCGGATGGAAGGGCCTGCGGCTGCGTCCGGATGTCGTGGGCACCGAAGACGGACTGGCCAAGGCGGTGTACGTGCGGGAATCACGCCGGATCCGGGCCGAGTTCACGGTGCTGGAGCAGCATGTCAGCACCGAGTGGCGCCGGCGGGAGACCGGACGTCCGTCCGAGGAGGTCACGGCCGCGCCGTTTCCCGACTCCGTGGGTGTGGGCGCGTACCGGATTGACCTGCACCCCAGCGCGACCGGGGAGAACTACCTCGATCTCAGCAGCCTGCCGTTCCAGATCCCCTTGGGCGCCCTGGTGCCCGTGCGGATGGAGAACCTGCTCCCGGCGTGCAAGAACCTGGGGGTCACCCACATCACCAATGGCTGTTACCGGCTGCATCCGGTGGAGTGGAATCTGGGGGAGGCCGCCGGCTGGCTGGCGGCGGAAGCGCTGCGCACTGGTGAGCCGCCACGGCAGATCCGGCGGGACCCAAAGCGCCTGGCCGCCTTCCAGGAGGTGCTGCGTTCCGAGGGGCTGGAACTGGAGTGGCCCCGGCTGCGTCCGCTGTGACATGGACCGCCGGCCCCGGGGAGCAGGGCGGCCACCAGAGATTCCCATTCAGCCGGAGAATGAACCTGTCACTTTGAGGCCCTGCCAGCGGCCGGGACACAAATGAGTCCCCATTTGGGTCCGCCTGGCCCATGACCCGGCGCGCGTCGTCCGCTCGATCCGCGGGGGTGATTCGAGATGTATTGCGGATTCCCGAAGTCTCCCCACGATCCGCCGCCGCGGTGTCCGACGTCCTGAAAAGCGTTCGGACCCGGTTGACTGGAAGTGAAACCGACCGACCTGCGCGGCATCCTCCGCTACATCCCGCGTTTTCGCGAGAAGGTGTTCGTGGTGGCCATTGATGGAGCCATCGTCACCGACGACAACTTCGCCAACCTCCTGCTCGACCTCGCGGTCCTGCGCTCGCTGAACATCCGCATCGTCCTCGTGCATGGCGCCGCGGCGCAGATCGCCTCGCTGGGTGTCGAGCGGGGCGTGGTCCCCAGCAACCTGGATGGCACCGGGGTGACGGACGCCCCCACCCTCCATTTGGCGCTGACGGCGGCCAATCGCCTCACGCATGAAATTCTTGAGGGGCTGGCGACCAACGACCTCCGGGCGGTGAGCACCAATGCGGTGGTCGCCCACCCGCTGGGCATCCTGGGCGGCGTGGACCACCAATTCACCGGCAAGGTGGAACGGCTGGACGTGGAGTTCCTCCAGACGCTGCTCCAGCAGGGAATCCTCCCGGTGGTCCCGCCCCTCGGATTCGATGGCGACGGCAGAACCTTCCGGGTGAATTCCGATGCCGTGGCCTTCGCGCTGGCGGACCAGCTGAAGGCCATCAAGCTCATCTACCTGACCCCTGCCGATGGTTTGCTGCGCCAGGGGCGGCTGCTGCGGCAGATGCGCGCCTCCGAATTGCAGCAGCTGATCGCCCAGCACCCGGGCGAACTCGCGCCGGACCTCCTGTCCAAGGCGCGCTGCGCCGTCGCCGCGTGCCTGGCCGGGGTGCCGCGGGTGCACATCATCAACGGCCGCGAGGATGAGGGCCTGCTTGCCGAGGTCTTTTCGAACGAGGGCATCGGGACCCTCATCCATGCCAACGAATACCAGCAGATCCGTCGGGCGCTGAAAAAGGACATCCGGAGCCTGATCCAGTTGACCAAGGAATCCGTGGCCGCGCAGGAGCTGGTCAAGCGCACCCGGACCGAGATCGAGCGCCGGATCGGGGACTACTACCTGTTCGAGATTGACCGGAATCCGGTGGCCTGTGTGGCGCTGCACGCCTACCCGGACCAGAAGACCGGGGAACTCGCATTCCTTTACGTGAGTCGCGCGCACGAAAACCAGGGCCTTGGGCGCACACTGGTCCAGTTCGTCGAAGAAAAGGCGCGCGAATCCGGCCTGATGAAGCTGGTCACGCTCTCCACGCAGGCATTCACCTGGTTTCAGAGCAAGGCCGGCTACCGCGAAGGCACCGCGGAGGACCTGCCCCCGACGCGCCGCGACCGCTATGATGCGAGCGGACGGAATTCCAAAGTGCTGGTGAAGGACCTGCCCCCGGACTTGCCCCCGGGTTGATCCTCCCGAAGCGGCGACTCCGACGTTCGAAAACCTATGCGGTCAACATTTCGAACCGCTTCTCAAGGAACGGCCAGTTGACGAGGTTGAAGCAGGCGGTGACGTAGTCGGCGCGGCGATTCTGATACTTGAGGTAGTAGGCGTGTTCCCAGACATCCAGCCCGAACAACGGCTTGTTGCCGTGGGCCCACGGCGTGTCCTGGTTGGGGGTGGTTTCGAGGACGATCCGCTTGTTCTTGTCCACGCTCAGCCACACCCAGCCGCTGCCGAACACACTGAGGGCCTTGGCCAGGAACTCCTTCTGTCCCGTCTCGGCATCGCCAAAAACCTGTTCCAGGGCTTCCTGAAGCGGGCCGTCGGAGAGCGGCGTGGCGTCTTTCTTGAGGCACTGCCAGAAGAGGGTGTGATTGTAGTCCCCGCCGCCATTGTTGCGCACCGCCGTTCGAATCCGTTCCGGCACCTGGTCCAGATTCCGCACCAGTTCCTCGACCGTCATCTTCTGCAAATCGGGATGGTCGGCGACCGCCTTGTTGAGGTTGGCCACGTACGCGGCGTGGTGCCGGTCGTGATGGATCTCCATGGTCAGGGCGTCAATGTACGGCTCCATGGCATCAAAGGGGTAGGACAGGGGCGGCAGTTTGAAGGGCCCGGTGGGCGCGGCCTGGGCCAGGGATCGCGTGACGCGGGTGCTGATGAAGAATCCAGCACCCGCAACCGCGACGTTGCGGAGCAGGTGCCGACGGGAGACCAAGGAGGGGGACATCATGGAGGGAAGGTGACTCGTTGTCTTGGGACAGTCCAACGGAGAGTTCGCCGTGGCAAGTTTCAGGTTCGGATCCACACCACACCCACGCACCGGCACAGACGCACTGGCGTCGGCCGCCGGAACTTTCCGTTGCCGGCCGCGGACCACGGTCCCTAACGTCCGGCCTTCATGAACGTCGTGGTCACGGGCGGTGCTGGTTACATCGGCTCGGTCTGCGTGGAGGCGCTTTGCGCCGCCGGCCACGACGTGACGGTCGTGGACAACCTCAGCGAAGGTCACCGCGCCGCGGTGGATCCCCGGGCGCGACTGGTCGTGCTCGACCTGGCGGACCGCGCCGGCCTGAATGGGCTGTTGAATTCGTCGCGGCCCGCGGCCGTGGTGCATTTCGCCGCCAGCGCGCTGGTGGGGGAGTCCATGCGGGATCCCTCCCTGTACTTCCGCAACAACGTCCTCTCCGGACTCAACCTCGCCGATGCCGCCGTGGCATCAGGGGTCCGGCGGTTTGTGTTCAGCTCCTCGTGTGCGACCTACGGCACGCCGGAGCAGGTGCCGATGGATGAGTCCCAGCCGCAGCGGCCGATCAATCCCTACGGCGAATCCAAGTGGATGTTCGAGCGCATCCTGCATTGGTACGGGCAGATTCACGGACTGGAGCCGGTGATTCTGCGCTACTTCAATGCCGCAGGTGCCACCCGCCGGTGCGGCGAGCATCACCGCGTCGAGACGCACCTCATCCCGAACATCCTCCGCGTCGCCCTCGGACAGACGGCTCAGGTGGAGGTCTATGGCACGGACTACCCGACGCCCGACGGCACCTGCATCCGCGATTACGTCCACGTCGCGGATCTTGCCGAGGCCCACCGGCTGGCCCTCGAGCCCGGCCGGGTCGGTGCCTTCAACCTGGGCACCGGCACCGGCGCCTCCGTGCGCGAGGTGATCGCCGCCTGTGAACGGGTGTCCGGACGCCCGATCGCCGTGCGCACCATGCCCCGGCGTGCCGGCGATCCGCCGCGTCTGGTGGCCGCCGCGGACAAGGCGTATCGGGAGCTGGGCTGGCGGCCGAAGTTCACCTTGATTGAGGACGTGGTGGCTACCGCGTGGGACTGGCACCGGCGGCATCCGGAGGGTTACCCGGATTGAAGCGGACGGATGCCAGGGGGGCCCGCAGGACCTTGCGGATTCCGCATCGCCCCGTGTTGCGAACCCTTGCCGGGATCGCGGGCTCGGCAGTCCTCCTGGGGTTCCTGATCCACAAGGTGGATCCCGCACGGCTCGCCGAGGTGTTGCGCCAGGCGCGTCCGGGATTCCTGGCATTGGCGGTGGCCTCGTCCGGGGGCGCCCTGGCGTTGGTAGCGGTGCGGTGGCATCTGATGCTCTGGCTTCGGGGGATGTCCGGTCCCTTTCGCCACAGCGGGCGGACGACGCTCGTGGGGTATGTCCTGACGCTGGTGCTCCCCGGAGCGATGTTCGGTGATTTTGGAAAGAGCGTGGATCATGCCCGGCGTCATCGGCGGCCGCTGGCGGAACTGCTCCTCGTGTGTGGGCTCGACCGTTTTGCGGGGTTGGTCGGCCTCGCGGTCTACGTGTTGATGGTCGGGGTCGTTGCGGTGCCGGCGGCAAGCCTCGGGGACTTGACGTCGCGCTGGGAATGGACGCTGAAGTTCCGGTGGTGGTGGATCCCTGCGGCCGTCGCTGCTGCGGGTGCGGGGTGGGTCGCGCTGCGATCCGTGCGGGGGCGTGCGGGGATCATCCGGGCCGGGCACCTGGCCCGCAACGGCTGGGACAGTCTTCGCGAGCGTCCCCACCTGCTGATCTTCGCCACGGGCCTCAGCGTGCTGGCAAACCTGTGTGTTGCGGGCACGCTCGCCTTCGGGCTGGCCGGGGTCGCGGCCCCGGGGCTGCCGTGGATGCGGATTCTCTGGACCTTGCCGCTGATCGGGCTGGCGGCGGCGTTCCCGTTCACCGTGGCGGGTGCCGGCGCCCGTGAAGGAGCGGCGATCGTGCTCTGGAGCGCCTGTGGCGTGCCGGCGCTGGTTGCGGTGGCGGCGTGCCTGATCACCCTCGCAGCCAACCTGTCCTGGGCGGCCGTGGGTGCCGTGCTGCTGTTTCAGGCTCCGCCGAAACCGCGCGGCGGGCATGCGGTGGATTAGCGCCCGAGCAGGTGTTCGATCACCAGTTGGTCGAGGTCCTGGTAGTTGCGGTCGGCAATGAGCGCCCCGGCCTGCGATTCGGGATAGCTGCGGGCCTTTTCGACCAGGTGCAGAAACGTGCGGCGGGAGTTGTCGAGATGGCGGAGCCAGTGCTCCGGCCGGGTGGTGCGGAAGGGGTGGACATCGAAGCCCACATACTCCCCGCGGCGTCCATAGCCATTGCGCTCCAGGGAGCGCACCTGGTTGAACGCCACGCGCAGGTTGGCGGACCCGAAGGGCTTGTCCTGATCGAACTTGAGCCCGTTCTGGTCGTTGAGGTGCAGCGACCAGAGCTTCTTGAAGGCCATCGCGAAATCAATTTCATCGGCGGGGTCCAGGCCGGCGAGAATGGCATGGGCGGACTCAATCAGCGCACCCACCCGTTTCGGATCCCGCGTCAACTGTGCGAGCGCCAGGGTGTGGCCGATGGTCGGGACATAGGCGACGTCCATCGGCTCGTTGGGCTTCGGCTCGATGGCCAGCCGGATCTTCGGGTCGTGGGCCAGCATCGCATCGCAGGCCGCGACCAGGTGGTCCACACACCGGCGCGCGTTTTTGGACTCGCGAATGTAGCTGCCCTCCCGCGCCAGCCAGAGCACCAGGATGTCGGTGTCCAGTTCGTTCGCGATGTCAATGGACAGCCGGGACCGGTCAATCGCGTATCGCCGGCACTTCGGGTCGTTGCTGGTGTAGGCGCCGTCCACGGTCTGCGGGGCGAACCAGAGACGGGGGGCGACCATCTCCGCCGCAATCCCCTCGCCCTTGAGCCGTTTCCGCAGCTCCCGGGCCTCCTTCAACACCTGCGCCGGTGACTTGGAGTCAATGTCGGGAACGGCATCGTCGTCGTGAAACATCATCGCGTCGAAGCCCAGCGTCTTCAGGGCCGACAACTTCCAATCAAACGTCTGGGGCGGGCGGGTCGTTGGGCCGTAGGGGTCCTGTCCCTCGCTGAAATTCCAGGGGCCCGCGCAGAAGCGATACACAGTAGGCTTGGCCATAAATGCAAGTGGGAGGATCGTGGCGGGACTTCGAAGGATTGGCGAGCCTTCAGCGCCAGCTTTCAGCGCCGGCCGGTTGTCGGGCAGGCCCCGCGCGGGGTTTGGGCGCCATCCCGGCACCGCGGCCCGGACTCGCGGCTTGTCACCCGGGAGTTTCGGCCCGAACGTGGCGGGACCGTTACGCATCAGCATCCGATGAGTGCCCTCCTGACCGCCGACCTGTTGCGCCGCCTGGAGCAGGTGCAGTTGCTCGCGGCGCGCCGGGCCAAGAGTTCGCTGAAGGGCGAGCGACGCAGCCGGGCCCGCGGATTGAGCGTGGAATTTGCCGATCATCGAAACTACGCGCTGGGCGATGACCTGCGGTATCTGGACTGGAACCTCTTCGGGCGGCTCGACCGGCTGTTCCTGAAACTGTATGAGGAGGAACGCGAGCTGCCGGTGCGGCTGTTTCTCGATGCCAGCGAGAGCATGAATTTCGGGTCGCCATCAAAGTTTGACTTCGCCCGGCAGGTGGCCGCCGCCGTCGGTTACGTGGCCCTGTGTGGATTCGATCGCGTGGCCGTGTCCGTCTTTCCGGCCGCCGCCGTGCGCGAGCCGGCGCTCGACACCGGGGGCGGACGCGGCCTTCAGGCCGCCCTGGAGGGCGCCCTCGCCGCGGTGCGTGGACGGAAGTCCGCCGTGACCTTTTTCAAGAACCTGTCCGAACTCCGGGCGGGCGGTGCCGCCGACCTCAACGGCGCGTTGCGGCGCGGCGCCCAGGAGGCCCGGCAGGCGGGCGTGGCCGTCGTTCTCAGCGATTTCCTGGACCCGGCGGGATACGAGGAAGGGCTCAAGGCGCTTGTAGGGCGCGGCTTCCAGGTCAGCGCCGTCCAGGTGCTCGCCCCCGAGGAGCTCGAGCCCACCGCCTTCGGCGACCTGCGCCTGGTGGATGCTGAGACCGGTGCCCTGCAGGAGGTGACCTTCGGACGCTACCGCCTGCGCGCCTACCAGGAGTCCGTGGCGCGCTATGTGCAGCGACTCCGCGAGGTGTGCGCGGCCCGGGGGATCCGCTTCTTCAGCGTCAGCAGCGCCACCGATCTTGGCGATCTGCTGTTGAAGCAATTGCGCGCGTCGGAGGTGTGGGCATGAACGGATGGGGACCACGGGTGTCCTTGCGGCGCTTCCTGGGATGGAGCGGGGCGGCGCTGATGGCGCCGGCACTGCGGGGCGCGGACTTCGGGTCGTTGCCGTTCTCCAATGGCGGGCGCCCCCTGGTTCGGTACCCGCAGAAGCGTCCCCTGCTGCGGCTCACAGCGCGTCCGCCCCAGCTCGAGACGCCGTATGACGTCTTCAACGAGAGCCTGCTCACGCCCAACGACGCGTTTTTCGTTCGGTATCACCTCACGAATGCGCCGCCGGCCCCCGAGTTGCTGACGCCGGACCGCTTCCGGCTTCAGGTGGGTGGCCGCGTGGCCACACCCCTCACCCTGTCCATCGCCGGCCTGCTGGAACGGTTCCCACCGGCGGAGATCGTGGCGGTGCTGCAATGCTCCGGGAACAGCCGCGGATTCTTTGAGCCTCGGGTCGCCGGCGGGCAGCTGGGGCACGGGGCCATGGGCTGCGCCCGCTGGCGTGGAGTCCGGCTGGCAGATGTCCTCGAAACCGCCGGGATGGCCTCGGACGCGACCCAGGTGGTGTTCAACGGACTCGACACGCCGCTGATGCCCGCGACCCCGGACTTCGTGAAATCGTTGGACACCGACCTCGCCACCAACCGGGATGTCCTGCTGGCCACGGAAATGAACGGGGAGCCGTTGCCCTGGCTCAATGGCTACCCGTTGCGGCTCGTGGTTCCCGGCTACTACGGCACCTACTGGATCAAGCAGGTCCATGAAATCACCGTGGTGGACGCGACCTTCCGGGGGTTCTGGATGGATCCCGGGTATCGCATTCCGGATGACCCCTGTGCCGCCGTGGCCCCGGACACCCTGCCGCGGAGGACGATCCCGATCTCCCGGATGAACGTCCGGTCCTTCATCACGAGCCCGGAGGAAGGCGCGACCATCGCCTCCGGCACCCCGGTTCGGCTCCGGGGCATTGCCTTTGACGGAGGGCACGGTATTCGGGACGTGGTGGTCTCCGACGACGGGGGCCAGCAGTGGCGGGCCGCCGTGCTGGGCCCCAGCCTCGGGGATTTCTCATTCCGGGAATGGACCCTGGCGTGGACGCCGCCGCGGCCCGGTCGGTACACCCTGTGGGCACGGGCCACCAATACCCTGGGACAATCGCAACCGCTGGAGCCGCTCTGGAATCCTGCCGGATACATGCGCAACTGCGTCGAACCGGTAAACGTCAACGTCTCATGACCCGTCCCACGACGCTTCTCGGTCTGCTGCTCCTCTGGCAAGGCGCTTTGGGGGCGTCGGGATCCGGTGTCCCCGTGGAGCCTCCCCGGAATCCGTACGCTGCGGAGGCGTGGACCCTTCCCACCGCCCAACCCTCGTTGAAGCCCGGCCCTGGGGCGGGCGTGGCGACCGCCCATTGCGCGCAATGCCATTCCGTGGACTACATCACCACGCAGCCACCGCTCACCAAGGCTCAATGGACGGCCAACGTGGACAAGATGCGGGTCCGGTTCGGCGCAACCGTGCCGACCAATATCGTGCCCGCCCTGGTGGAATACCTCACGACGACCTACGGGAGGCCGTAGTCCGAAAGCTCTGGATTCCACGATCCCCGGACACCGACCCGAACTTTGGCGTCATCGCGAATCCATCCGGCATCACCCTGACCGGATCCGACGGCACAGTTCTCGTCATCGAAGCCACGTCGAGCCTCACCCCTCCCGAATGGATTCCCGTCGGCACCCACACCCTCGCCGGCGGATCGCACCATGTCCCGGACCCCCAGTGGGCGGCGGAGCACATGCGCTTCTACCGGTTCCGCCAGCCGGACCGCCTCATCTCCCGGCACAACATAAAACCAAATTTCTGCTGTGTGTTGGGTTTAGGCGCGAGTTCAGGGTTTCTGAACGCCGAGGCTGATTTTATGAGGGATCGTTGCTCTTGATTCCGCCGTACTTGGTGGCGTGCTTGGTCAAGGGAGCACCGGGCGCAGAGCAAGGCTCGAACCTTCAGCCACTGGAGCCATGTGGTGGCTCTGATCTACGGGAAGCAAGGCCGCGCCTTTGGCCTCAATGACCTGTGCGATGCGCTGCAGATCTACTCCGGCCCCTTGTCCGCCATCCGCGGGGCCACCCCCGCAAACCGCACACCCTCTCGCACGCCAATCAGGAGCGGCCCAACAAAATGGCGGAGGACCTGTTTTGGCGCACCCTGGAGCATTTGCGCGAGTAGATTCCGGGTTTGCATCCCGGCGTGGGCGTTGGGAAGTTTCGCCTTTCGCATTATGAAAGATCTCTCGGCCTCGTGCCGCCGTGTCGGCGGCCTGCGCCCGGTTTTGCTCGCCGCTCTCGGACTGGGAATCCTCCCCGCCCAGGCCGGTGACACCCTGTTCACCAACTCGGCCTTCGATGCCGATGCCGCCGGCTGGTATTGGGAAAACTGGTCCGCCGCCGGCAGCACCGTGGAGTTCGATGGCACGCGGAATTCACCCGTCTCCGGGGGCTCCGCCACATCCGGTTCCCTCCGCCTCACCAGCGCCTTCACCGCCGCCGAAGGCTATCAGCAGGCCGTGTTCACCCTTCCCCTGCCGGCTCCGGAAAACTTCATTGGCTCGATCGGGGCGGTCACCTTCGACGTCATGGTTGACGCGTCGTCCAGCCTGCGGTTTGACGGCGATTACGGATGGCTCGAGGTCATCCTGCGCCAGGGCGGCGGTTGGGATTGGGTCGGACTGCCCGGAACCCGGTTGATCGAATCCGGTTGGCGGCGCGTGACGTTTCAGGTGCCCAAGGACGGCGTGGATTCCATCCGCGCGCTGACCCTCAAGCTCGGTGAGAATGCGTTTCAAGGACCAGTGACCCTGAACTTGGACAACATCGCCTACACCACCCATCCCGAGGACGTGGTCATCAGTCACATTGACAACGGGGTCCCCTGGGAACCCGTGGAGGGCTGGATTTGGGAAAGCTGGTCGGTGCCCGGAAGCGCCACCTTTGACCCCGCCGATACCCGGGGCCGCTCCACCTCCGGGACGATCCGCCTGGAACATCAGTTCACCGAACTGCCCGGCAGCTATCAGCAGTCGGTGTTCACGTTTGCCCTCCCGGCGGAGGTCAACGCCGCCCAGGACTTCGTGACCGTGAATCTGGACGTCCGGGTGGATCCCGCTTCGGTGAAGCGGGCCGGCGGGGATTACGGGTTCTTTGAGGTGATTCTGCGGAACGGAACCGGCTGGGACTGGATCAGCACCCAAAACAACGGTTCGAGCGGAACCCGGATCGCCGACAATGACTGGCATCACCTGGAGCTGACCATCAATCCGCTCGCCAACCAGGTTCATCGCCTGACGTTCAAGGTCGGGGACAACGCCCTGCTCGGCCCGGTGATTCTGAATCTGGACAACCTCAGCTTTACTCGCGCGACGGCGGCTCCGCCCCCGCCCACCCTGACGCTGACCCCTGCGCGTTCCGGTCTCTCGCTGGTCACCACCAGCACCGACATCTACGGCCGCCACAACATTTACACAGCCGATCCAGGAGGTGATCCGACCCGGTACAGCTTCGTTGATTCGTCGGAGCCGGTGGCGTACTCACTCACAATTTCCAGCTTCCCGGACGCCACCGCCCACCCCGGTTTCCAGGGTCACATCTTTCTGGTGCCGGGAACGCCCGGCATGGAGACGTCACCAGACTGGAATCAGCCGACCCTGATCTTCATGGACATCAAGGCTGGTGCCGGCGGAACCGGCAATGCGACCTTCCGCATCAAGACGGATCAGGCCGGCGGCAACTCCGAGCTGTACGGCGGGGGCGAACCGCACACGGTCATCAACAGCGCGACCATCACCGGCACGTGGACGATCGCCGGCAAGGGATCAGTGCTGACGATGACCGCTCCGGATGGCACCGTCAGTGATCCGATCGACATTGGAACCGAGGCGGCGGCGTTGTTCCGGGACGGCGGCTCCGCGCTTCGAGTATACTTCGGAGCGCAGGCCAATGCCGACGCCAACCGTGGACAGGGCATCGGGGTGGGTGGGATTCAGATCAAGCGGGGCAACGAAGTGCTGTTGGACGACACCTTCCCCGGCAATGAACTCAATTCGGAGATTTGGGTCGCCAACGCCGCGGCTGGCGCCGTGCAATTGATCCCTCCGGCGGAAGCGGGCTACGTCGCGCGCTGGACGATTCCCGACGCTGGTTATCGGTTGGAAGGCGCCGCCAGGTTGAAGCCTGCTTCCTGGACGGTGGTGGAATCCGACCCGGTCACCGTGGGCCAGACCCGCCAAGTGATCCTCCCTCCGACGGTTTTTCAGGACACCGAAGTGTACCTCCGCCTCAACCAATTGGAGTAGTTCCGCTTCGACGCGAAGCGTTTGGACCACTGCCCATGGTCTGGAGGTTCCCCGCGGCTGGTGCTTCTCCAACGGCCTGCCGAACGAAGGCCCCCCCGGAGGCTTGTGCCATGGGGCCGCACCCAAACTAGACCAAGCTGCCGAGATAGTCCCAGGCCGGCCGCGTCTCAATGCCATCCGGCGTCCGCGTCGGGGTACCGCCCTCGGCCACCACGAGCGTCGCCTTCGCCTTCGGGAACTTCGCCTTCAGGTGCCGCAGCGCCGGCGGCGCTTCGCGGGCGGACAACTTCGCCTCGATGAATTCCAGCGGCCGCCCGCGTTCCACGAGCACGAAATCCACCTCGCGGCCATCCACGTCGCGCACGTAGCGCAGCTCCACCTCGCGGCCTTGAGTGTCCTGTTCGTGATGCACCCACTTGAGGAGGTGCGCGGCGACGAGGTTCTCAAACCGTGCCCCTGGCTCCGGCACCAGCGACCAGTCCAGGTGGTAATGCTTCTGCGCCTTCTTCACCGCCCGGATTGCGTCCGTGCCGAATGGCGGCACGCGGAACACGGCATAAAGCCGTTCGAGAATTTCGACCCAGTGCGACACCGCGCGGTGGCTCACCTGTAAGTCCTCGCTCAACGCGTTCAAGGAGAGCGGACTGCCGACCAACTCGGGCAGGCGTAGCATCAGGCGCTCCAGCCGGCCGAGGTCGGCAACGCGCTCCAGGTCGCGCACGTCCTCCTGCGCGAGGCGGACGCGGTACTCGCGCGACCAGCGTCGCGCCTCGGTCTCGCTGCCCCCGAGGAAGGGCTCGGGGAAACCGCCCAAGGTCAGCAACCCGCGGAACGCCTCAACATCCGTTATCCCCAGCTCCGCGACGGACAGCGGGTGGAGCCGCAGAAAATGGTACCGCCCCTGCAACGAATCCCCGCCGTGCCGATAGAAATCGAGCCGCGCACTGCCGGTGACCAGGATCTGCTGCCCGGCGACCCGGCCGTCCCACAGGCCCTTTAACAGTGCGCGCCAGGCGCGGTCCTTGTGGATTTCGTCGAGCGCGAGCAGTGGGGCGATGGGCAGCCGTCCACGCAGGAGGGCCTCGCGGTCCGCGGGCACGTCCCAGCTCATGTAACCGGGTCGGTCGCCAACCAGCGAGCGGGCCACCGTGGTTTTGCCCACCTGCCGCGGCCCGGCGAGGAAGACCATCTTGCGCATAAGGTCCGCACGGACTTGCTGGGCCAGATAGCGCTGCATGGGAAAGACTTTTGGGCAATTTTGCCTGCTGGCAAAAAAAGTCGCGGGGTTTTTTGCATGTCAGCAAAAACACCCAAATTGGCCGGGTGGGGACCATAAGGGGTGACCCTGGTGTGCGCTCCCGACGTCGAGGGGTTCCCGTCGAGCGGACCCTCAAAGTTG
>JAHCBB010000050.1 GCA_019634635.1 Verrucomicrobiia bacterium | reverse complement strand
ATTCGAGCTTCACACCACCAGGCAGGAGCTTCACCCCACCAGATGCAAGCCTCACCCTGCCCGGAAGGAGTGTCAGCCCACCCGGGGAGGAGGTTTGCCTGGCCGATCAGGCGGGAAGTCCGCGAATTGGCGAACACCGACACTGTTCCCGGCTTGTCCCGGCAGTGGCTCCCGACCAAAATCCGCGAACGATGACCTCGGGAGAAGCCCTCGAACTCTTTCAATCCACCGGGGCGCTGCTCTCCGGGCATTTCGTCCTCCGGAGCGGACGCCATAGCCGCCAGTTTTTCCAATGCGCCCAGGCACTCCAACAGATGCCCGTCGTCGAACAATTCGGCGCCGCACTCGCGGAAAAGGCACGGTCCTGCGGCGCGGTCACCGTGGTGTCCCCCGCCATGGGCGGACTGGTCATTGGACAGGAGGTCGCGCGCCGGCTGCGATTGCGGTTCCTTTTCGCCGAAAAGGAGGACGGCCGCCTGGTCCTGCGCCGCGGATTCCGGATCGGACCCGGGGAACGCTGCCTGGTGGTCGAGGATGTGGTGACCCAGGGAGGGCGGGTCCGCGAAACCATGGAAATCATCCGCGGCCACGGCGGCGCGGTCGCCGGCGTGGCGATGCTCGTGGATCGTTCCGATGGCACCCTGGATCTGGGGGTCCCGACCTTCCGTCTGATCCGGCTGGAGGTTGAAACCTTCGCCGAGGATCAACTGCCGCCAGATCTGGCCAGCACGCCCGCGATCAAGCCGGGAAGCCGCTGATCGAGGCCGCGTCGCGGTCGAGAATCCGTTCCCACTGTTTTCG
The DNA here is from genome assembly GCA_019634635.1 of Verrucomicrobiia bacterium. NCBI lineage: Bacteria > Pseudomonadati > Verrucomicrobiota > Verrucomicrobiia > Verrucomicrobiia bacterium. The sequence continues at coordinate 21,417 of JAHCBB010000050.1, read as the reverse complement.
GTGGCAGTCGAGGGACCCCTCGGTCCAGACGACGAACCGGGCCCGCTTCATCTTCTCCACCACGGGCCATTGGGCCGCATTGCGTGACGCGATCTGCGGCGGGGTCCAGCCGCGTTGCTCCAGTCGCCGCTGTTGCGACGTCCCGGTGCAGGCGAGGCAGACGACACTGGAAAACTCCGCCTCGTATCCCTTCTCAAAAAGCAATGGGATGATCACCGCGGCCCGGGAACATCCATCGCGCCGCCACGTTGCCACCTGGGAACGCCAGACGGCCCCGATCCTCGGGTGCAGGATCGCCTCCAACCGCTCCCGGGCCCCGGCGTCGCCAAATACGATCTCCGCAAGCCGCGACCGCCGCAGCGACCCGGATTCATCAAGCACCCCCCTCCCAAACGCCGCCACAACGGCCGCGAGACCGTCGGATCCGGGTGCGGTGCAGCTTCGAGCAACTGCATCGGTATCCACACAGGGAACTCCCAGCCCCTCGAGGATTCCCAGGGAAACCGACTTGCCCATCCCAATGCCCCCGGTGACGCCAAGGAGGATCATGAAGCCCAACCCCCGCCGGGGTCGGCCGGCGGCGGATGCCTTACGGGCGGACAACCACCCGGTAGCTCTTGGAGGACGCCCCTGGATCCATCGGTTCCTCCAAGATCATCCTCTGGATATCCGTGGAATTATTCTTAACCGTCTTCACCACGGTCCAGTCCCCGCTCGTCAGGTCCCGGGTGGACTGCACCTCGTAGCGCTGGCCCGGGGCGCCAACCCATTCCACGCGGAAATGGGGCGGCGTCGTGCTCACGATCGAGACATGGCTCACCACGACCAGGTCAAACGGCGAACTGTCCAGTCCGTTCACCACGCCATCCCCGTCGGAATCAATCGTCATGCTCTCCCGCAAACCGCGGGGCACCTGGACGGAGGACCCATCGCCGAGTGTGACGGTCACGAGGGCCACGGGTTCCTGACCCGACCCATCCCGCACCCAGCGGAGAACGCCACCCCCGGACGTGACGTAACCGTCGAGATCCGCCGGATCCACGTTGTCACTGGTCGAGGCGTAGTAAAGGGTCAGGCCTTCGTTCAGCACAAGGGAGGCCTCCAGATCTGAGAGCAGCAGATCCCCAATCTCGAGGCGGTCCACATACAGGCCGTTGACGCTGTCCACCGGACTGATGGTGATGACACCACCAATGTCCACTTCCAGGTTCAGCACGCCAAGTGCGGCGTTGTCCACGTACCCCGTCGTCGTCGGGCCCAGGTCACTGCCCGCCCAGAAGGAGTCGCTAAACCCGAACGGCGCCGTGGTGAGGCTGACACTGGTGCCCAGCAGGCTTCCGGAAGCCGGTTTGACGGCAAGGATGATGCCGTAATCGGCGGACAGCTCGCCTGGGAAGTCGGCTCCCCCGTCCGTCAGGCTGCCGGGGACGAACAGATTGAGAAATCCGCCGGCGGTAATCCGGGCGCCCGACAGGCTGGCATCCGTAGCGTTGACGATCACATCGTAGACCGCCTCCAACACGCCGCCATCGCTCACATAGCTCGAGGTGTTCAGCTGCACATTTCCACCCAGCGCCTGGATCCGGCCCGAATTCTCGATCACCCCGGCCTGAAGATTGATTCCCGTGGACTGAATCACCCCGCTATTGGCAATGACTTCTATGCTTGGGCTGGGAAGGAATCCAAGACCAATGAATGCAGGGGCCGAGACGGTCCCGGAATTCGTCAAGGTGACTAAACCCGGAAGATTGGCGTCCGTCATCAGGTTGGTTTGACCCTGAAGACTGAGAGTGCCGGAAACATTAAGGTTCCGCACATCGCCCGAGAGCCGGCCGTCCACGCGAATGGGATCGCGAAGATCCACGTTCGTGGCCCGGACGCGAAGGTCGTTGAGCCGGATTCCCGTGCCGGTGGTCAGGAAATTCTCAATCACCGTGACATGATAAATCGCCGTAAAATTGGTCGAAGTTGCCGTACCGCCCGTGTCCGTCGGGCAATCCCCTTGGATGTCAATCACTCCGTCTCCATTCGTGTCACAGCCGTCGGGAATCCCATCGCCGTCAATGTCAATCGGCGTGCCACCACCGCCCGCGGTCTCCTCTCCCACGGCCTCCCAGAAGTTGGTGAAGGTCGTGGCCCAAATCCCAAAGCTGCCGCCGAAGCGCGAAGGCGAACCCCGCGCCAGATCCTGAACCACCAGGTTTCCGTTGGTGGCCCCCAAGTCAAAGTTCAGGATGGGCGCGTCAATCAACGCGCCCCGCGAACTGATCAAATTGTCGGTGGTGAGACTGACGAGGCTCTGCCCCTGAAGGCGGGCGTTGTTCAGCGTGAGATTGTCCCCGCTGATCATGACCCGGCCTGCCAGGTTCGTGACACTGACACCAGTACCGGCAGGCAGCGTTGAGGGAAAGCGTTGCAGTTCGGCGGCCCAGGTGGCGTAGCGGTTGGTGACGACCAGGTTGGTCATGGTCATGCCGTCCGGATACGCGTCGTCCACCCAGACGGTGAACATGCCATTGTAGAAGTCGGTGTTCGGCGTGACCGGCCCGATCGGGAACCCGGGCACATAGCGCAGCGGGAACCCGCGGAATGCGAACAGATTTGTGGGTTTCTGGGAGTTGAACGTGGCGTTGTTCAGCAGCAGGACCTCGTTGGGCTCCGATCCGAAATTGTCCACGATGACGAACTGGGTAGCTGCGGTTCCGGGACCGCTGCTGATCAGGTCGGGCGCGATGGTGGTAAAGCGCACGTAGGCGGTGAGGGCGGGCGAATTGACCGGATCCGGTCCGGGAGCCCAGCTTACATCAATTTCCACATTGGGATCCGGATTGTTGACGAACACCACCTCGAACTGCTGGTTCGTCTCCGAAGGCTGGTCCTTCCAGACAAACGCCAGCGCGTCCACCAGCGTCAGACTGGTGAAGGGCCCCCCCTCGTCATCGGGTTGGGTGTTGACCTGGGTGTAGATCCGGAAATTGGGCGTCTGAACGACCAGACCGAGGAAATCATCCATCTGCGCGAGGGAATTCAGCACGATCCCCGATTCGCTGTAGCGCCACCAGTTGTCGCGGACATCGGTCTCCGGATAGAAATCCGTCTCTCCGAGACCCACGGCGGGCGTCCGGGTGAACGCGGGTGCGTTTGGCGTATACCGGTCCGTGCGGAAGGAGCTGAACGGTATGGGCGTGCTGCCCACCCGGCTGTTGGAAAGATCCACATTGACGCCGTGAATCTGGATGTCGCCGGCGTAGAATCCCTCAATCGTGCCCCGATTCACGATATTGGTCGCGTAGATGCTGACGAAGCCCCCATAGAGCGGTTGCAGCGGATTCGACCATGGTCCGAGGTTCTGGGAGAAATTGCCAAACTCCCCGCTGATCGTTGCCCCGGGCCCGTTGTAGAAGGACGAGGCGTATCCGCGAGTCCCGGCATCCGTGACATAGTGAAAGTTCATTCCAGGGATCACGGAAATGGACCCACGATTGGTGAAGATTAGTGTGTTCTGCGTCTCGTAGGCAATGACCGGGTTGTTGACGAAGCTGCCGAAGAAGACGAATCCCGGCTGAAGGAAATTGCCCGTAATCGTCACCGGAGTGCCGATGCTGATGGTCCCGGTGTTCACGAAGACGGTGGCATCAATGACCGCCGGCTCCGTCATCAACCCTTGGTTGAGAAACAGCGGCGACGGATCGGCAGTCAGGGACTGCGCGGCCATTAGTGAACCGCAGAGCAGCGAGGTGAGTTTCTTCATGGTCTCCTATTCCTTCCGTTCGCCTACTGGCCAAAGAGCCGCGACTCTAATTCGCGCGCTGTGGCTCCCTGAGGGTAGACCACAGGCGTGTTCGTGCTTCCATCAAACGAGCCCCAGGTGAAGCCTCGGATACCACTGCCCTCGCCGGTGTTGAAGACATTGAACAACCAGGGGCCCACCTTGTTCAATGCGACTTCGACCCCGGGTTCGATGATGCCGGGGCCGTCCGCAGGAAAGGTACTTGCACCGGGATTCTGGGCGTAAGTAAACGCCATCCCGGTTACCGCATAAACGTAGGGCTGAGCGAGGTCCGGATACGTGCCGACATCGCGTGCAGTGAACAAAATGTCCGGCTGGATGATGGTTCGCTGGGTCACTGAGCGGACCAGAACACCTTGGGCGTTAATGAAGTTGTCCGGATAGCGGACGACCACCGGGGCAACGTACCGTCCTAGCAGCGGGTCGGTGTCCACCCGTACGAAAGCGACCTTGCCAGGACCACCGCGGCCTCCGATCGGCGCAGCCGTGGCATCAACAATCGGCCCATCCACCGTATTGGTGAAGCCAAAGAGTCCTCCGCCGACGACGGTCCATGCCGAGCCAGGGATGGGATTCAAGACCTCGAATCCGACGATGGACCACGGGGAACCGCCGCCACCGCCACCGCCGCCACCGCCGGTCGAACCCAGCGGTGCCGCCTGCCAGTTGGTATTTCCGGTTCGGTAAAGATACCGGAGGCCGCCGACATCGTCCCGCGTCAGGCCCGGGTAAAACATTCCGAATGATCCGAATACGGCACGCGATGGGCCGTAAATCTGCTGGTAAACCCTGGGGTCTATGTCACCAGCCTGAACGCCAGCAATCGCCGCAACGCTAACGTTGGGATTGGCCACATTGACACTGATTTCCTGGCAGTCCGAGTAATCCGGATCCAGAACCTGAACCATCTGGTAAGAGTACAGGGTGTTGTTGACATAGGATGAGAATCGCCAGGTCACCGGATCAAAATTTCTCTGAATGACGAGATATTCATAAGCCTGCGGATCCGTGTCGGGAATCGGGACACGACTCCGGAGCGTCCAGGTATAGCGTTCGGGCGCTCCAAGACCCATCTGCTGCAGGAGGATCGAGAGGGTATGGGACTTGACGTCCAAGAGCCTCAATTGCTGCGCCGTCGTATTGAATCGCGTCGCCGCCAGTGGATATTCGGACAGCAACGGACTCATATTCTGCACCGTCGGCAGGTTGTTGAGGATCGCCACCGCAGACTCTACGGCATTTACGCCTGCCTGCCCAAAGAACTCCACAAAGGAGGAATCGAACCCATAGACAAGGACCGGAGATCCAATTCGGTACTCTTCACCCAGGTTCATGGGCCCTCCCTGATCGCCAACTTGCGCAATGAGCGTGAAGGGTGGGTTGTAGTTGATATCCGGCGTCTGCCACTCAGCAAATGGCCCCAAGAGGGAGAAGGCCCCGGCGAAGAAGGCGCTTCCGGCGGAGAGGGTCGCCGCGGCGAGGATCTGGGATGCAGAGCGCATGGTTCAGCGGAGAAAGTTCACGCGGTAATAGACGTTGGCGGGAGAATCGCCCGCGGGCGCGGAGTCCGAGGCCCCCGCGGCGAGTCTCGGAAGGCCCATGTCGGACCAATTCCTCAAGTCCCCGGACCACTGCGGTTGGTACACGCCACCGGCGCGGGTGTTCCAGACCAGAAGCGGTCCTTGAGGGGTGTCCACGACGGACACCAGAAGAACACTGCCGGGATCGGTCGGATCGGTACCGGCGAGAAACTCATTCCGGTTTGAGACGCCGTCACCATCGGAATCCGTCGCGGGTGACGGCCAGAGGGCCGGGTTGTTGCCGAAATACTTGCGCTGCCAGTCGTCCGGAAGGCCGTCGGCGTTGTCGTCCTCCCCCCAGGTCGTCGCCTCTGCCGGTTCCGACACCGGCGAAACCCGGCCGTCAGCCAAAACGTAGGCAATCCGAACCGAGTGGGTGCTGGACGGCGGCAAACCACCCAGCGAATAGCCGGCCTGGACCGTGCGGACCGGGGTGGAGGCCCCGTCCACGAAGACATCATATCCGGCCACCGGCAGACCACTCACCTCGGGCCAGGTGATCATGAGGCGGGAGGCAGAAGCCGCGAACAGGTAGGGCGCCCCGGGGGCGGGCAGCGGCGCCTGGGCGCGGGCGAAACGCTGCGCCGCGAGATCCATGCCCCGGACCACACCGTTGAAGGTGGACCAGACGACGATCAGCCTGCCGGAGGCGTCCGCAGCCACCGTCGGGGTCAACTGGTCTCCCGCAGTCTTGGTGTTGACGACGAACTCATCACCGAGGCGCCCCCCGTCAACCGACAGCCACTGGCCGACGACCCCTTCGGAGTAGCCGTCGCCATCCTCACTGCGGTAGATGACCAGCGCCGCATCGCCCGAAACCGCGAGCCGGGGCATCAACTGATAACCGCGCTGGCGGGTGTTGATGAGGAAGTCCGCCCCTTTGGGCTGTGTGTCACCCCAGACCCGCCCGTAAACATCCCAAGTCCAGCGGGTATTGACATCCTGATGCTCGGACCATGCGACCATGAACCCGCCGCCAGGGAGACCGGCGATGGCCGGCGTCGCGCAGGGACGCCGCGAGGTGTTCACCAGAAACTCATCGCCCACGAACGACCCGTCCGGAGCCAACCGGCGGGCGTAGACATCCACGCTGTTGAAGAACCGCTGCTGTTCGGAGATCCACGAGACGACCAGCCCGCCATTCCCGGTCGCGCAGACCACAGGATCGCGCTGGTTGGCCGGCTCGGTCTGATTGACCAGAAATGGTTCACCTGCGGTCTGACCGGATGCGGTGAGGCGCCGCGCTACGACGGCGGACATGTCGCCATCCACACCGTCGGCCGTCCATACCACCAGCACAGTGCCGTCTCCGGCCACTGCGAGATCGGGGTCCTTGTGATCTGTTCCCGGGCCGGAGAGCGTGAATTCGGAACCGGCAAACTGACCATCCGCCCGCAGCACCCTGGCCCGGATGACCTGGGAACCCCGGACGCCGCTCTGCCACACGATGAGGTTGGAACCGTCGTTGAGGATGGCGACCCGTGGATTCTGCTGGTCGCCGGTGCCGTCCTCATTGACGCGAAGGGAACTCAGCCCGGACAACTGGCCGCTCAGCCTGCGGGCGCTGACGCCGAAACCGTCGCCATCGGTCAGATTGTCATGCCAGACCAGGCAGCCTCCATTGGCCCGGAAGGCAAGCGACGGTGCCAACTGGTCTCCGAGCGGATTGCCCGCGGGAGCGTACTGGGTGCCCTCCGCGACCAGCGGGGCCGGCAGGGGGGCGGCGACAACCGGCCACGCGACCCCAAGCAACCCCGCGAGGCAGCAGATCCGCCAACCCGGGGCGGGGACCTTTCGGAATCCGGGCAGTTTCGCGAAGCGCATGGGACTGGACGGGATCACTGGGACACTCACGACAAGTTAGGCTTCTCGTTCACTATCGCAAACTGTTGTTGGCGCCTCGGGAACCTCATCCGGGGAAAACCCGGGCGATTCCCTGAAGCGCCTGCTGACAAATTTCAGTCGGCCTTGAATCCCGTCTGCGGAGGGATGTAGGCCGGATCGTAGGGCAGGTTGTTCGGGTCGTTCACCCGTTTGCCCGAAGGATCAATGATGGTCGGGGTCACGAAGATCAGCAGGTTCTTCTTTACCGCCACCGACGCCTCGCTGGTGAACAACCGTCCCAGCAGGGGGAGGTCGCCGAGCACCGGCACCTTGTCACGGGACTTGTTGGAGTCCTCGGTGATCAATCCACCGATGACCACCGTCTGACCATCCCAGACAATCGCGGAGGTCACCACCTGCCGGGTGCGGAGCCTCGGGAGCGGCAGGGCGGCGGTGATGGGAATGCCGAGGCTGTTGCCGGCGACGGACTGTGCCACGGGATTGAAGGGACCCGGGTCGTCGTAGCCGAGGAATTCCGTGAAGCTCGGGATGAGGGTCAACTGGATCGAGACATCGTCGGAGGAAACGTAGGGGATGACGTTGAGTTCCGGGCCGAACGGAATGGTCTGCACGTTGTACTGAATCGCGGAACCCACACCGCCGCCGGCATTCTGGAAGCCGGCGCCCCCGCCGCCTGCCGCGGCACCACCGCTGGCATTCTGCTGGAGGTCCACGCCGGTGACGATGGTGCGCACATCGGCAACGACGATCTGGGCCTGGCGTCCGCTGAGCGTGGTCACCTTGGGTGTGGCCAGCACGTCGGCGCCCGTGCGCTGCTCCAGGGCGGTGATCACGATTCGAAACTGGGGATCCGTGAGGATGCCGGTGATGGTCGCAACCGTGGGAATCTCCTTCTGGTTCCGGTTGATATCCGTGAAACTGGTGCGCACTCCGGAGGTCAAGTTTCCATCGGTTGCGTTGGGAGGAATGGTCGTGTCAAACTGGTTGACCGGTGTGCCGCCGGTGCCGTCGGAAAACGGGACCCCGGGGAAGGTTCCGTATGGGTTTGCCGTGGAACCCGAGGCGGTCGGGTTTCCGAACGACGGCGCCGTGCCCCCCTGCCAGCCCACCTTGCCACCGCCGGTCAACCAGTTGCCGATGTAGTACTGGAATCCAAGCGCCTTGGCGTCAGCCTGGGTGACCTCCGCAAAGCGGGCCTCAATTTCGACCTGGGGCGGCGCCACGTTCAGCACCTGGATGGCGCGTTCGATGATGTCGAGGTCCGACAGCGTCGCCCGGACGAACAGGATGCCCACCCGGTCGTTGAAGAAGATCGCCTTCTGATTGGCATTGGGATTCAGCGGCTGCCCGCCGGGCCCGAACTGGGCCTGCTGGGCAAACGCGCCGCCGCCGCCAAGACCCGCCTGGCCGGGGATCGTCGTGATCGGGAAGGTCACACCGCATGCGGAGAAGAACTCGCGAACCATGACCTGAACGTTGGCCTGAAGATTGGTCCGGGTGACGTTGGCGAGGCCGCCACGGCCGAGCCCGCCACCGCCACCGCCACCGAGCCCACCACCACCGCCACCACCACCGCCGCCAAGACCCCCAAGGCCGCCGCCCGAGGCGTCCACCCGGGGTACAGTGAAAATGCCGCCCTGCCCGCCCTGACCACCGGCCCCGCCACCGCCGCCGCCGCCACCCGCACCGCCGCCACCCTGGCCGCCGACCGCCAGATCACCGAAGGGAAACCCGATGACGGACTCCAACCCCTGCATGAAGGTGTTGGGATTGACCCGATACGTGCGGGTGTACAGCGGAGGTTCCTCGGGGAGCTTCTGGGTGAACACGATCGCATAGTCCTCGACAGAATAGTTCAGCGGTCGTTCCGCCACCTTGGCGATGGCGTCAATGGCATCGGCAAGGCGGATGTTCCGGAGCGGGGGGTTGAGCCGGATGATGACGTTGTTGAGGTCCACCGGCTCGGCGGGTGCCGACGGGATGATCTGGCCGGTGTTCGGGTCAATCTGTGAGGTGGCCTGCTGCGTCGGAGCATCCATCGTCGAGTTGATGATGTAATTCAACCCGCGCTTCTCGGGATCGCGCGCCCGGGTCTGCTCGTCGAGATACTTGACGACCTCGATGAGCGGCACGCCGTCGAACTTGATTTCGTTGAGGATGATGCGGTCCAGCTTGGCCTGAATCGCCTGACGACTCCGGCTGGTGTAGATCTGGTTGGTCCGGGCGAAGGGGTTGTGGTCGGGCAGCCGATTCTTGGTGGGGGTCCAGGCCTGCTCCACCTCCAGGAGCATGTTGCGTGTCGTCAGCTTCTTCTCCTCGGAGGCGCGACTGAAGCGGGCCTGCTGGAGCAGCTCCAGATAGTATCGGGCGGTCCGGTTCTCAGGCTGCAGTTCGCGGGCCTCCTCCAGCAGCCTCTGCGCATCGTCAAAACGACCCATCTCAAACATCAGCTTGCCATCCTGGGCGAGAACTGCCGCCTTGGCATTGTCCCTCTTGACCTCGGGGATGAGGGCGAGCGCGCCATCGCTGGGCGTCTTGTCCGCGAGTTCCGCAATCCGCGCGTCATTGGCATTCTTGAACGCCACGGCGGGCGCATTGGACGGGTCCACCCTCACGGCCCGGCTGACCTGAACATTGGCCTCCCGATAGTCGCCCCGGCTCGCCGCAGCCTCGGCGAGTTGGAGGCGGGCACCGGACAGCCCGGTCCTCACCGTGGCGCGCTCCTTCTCCGCCGCAGCGCCCAACTGGTCGCTCAGCGACAGCGCATCCTCATAGAGCTTCGCCGCGGCATTGAAATCCTTGACGTTGGCGGCGGCTTGAGCGGCCTCGAGGGTCTTGCGCAGGAGAATCAGCTTTTCCTGGCGTCGGACCGCCTCCTCCGCTGCCGCCGCCTGTCCGTTGGATTGGGCGGTGGCGATGGGTGCAACGGCGCACAGGAGCAGCCAAATGAGAATTCGGGACAGTTTCAACATGGTGGATGCGGTTGAAAATGCTGGGAGATGGGGAGGGGCGGTGGCGGTGGAAAACAGGGGGAGATTAGAGTGTGGACGACGGGATGGTCGTCCGAGTGCCGTTGGGAGCGGAAACTACAATTTCATCTTTTCCGATGGCAACAATCTTGTAAATCGAACCGAGAATATTGATGGAGTCGTCCACGCGACGCCTGGGGTAGTCCTTGTTTTCAAATTTGAGGTCCGCCTGGTAGCCGCGGGGCCGGGAGAACGGCTTCTCCTTCGCCAGCGTGGCCCGTTCGCCCCCGTCAATCAGCTCGATGACCACTTCGCCGGCGGAATCCTTGGGGCCTCGAACTTCGCGGAGGTAGAACCAGTCGTTTTTGGTGCCTTCGGTGAGCGACACCGTGATGGGGCGGCGGTTGGAAACCTTCTTGTCGTACTCCCGGGTGACCCGGAACTGGTAACGGAAGGGGTCGCCCGTGCCGGTGGGCCCCAGATATTCGATGGTCAGGGGGAGCGCTTGAGTGGCAAGGAGTTTCAGCGCATTGGCCAGGTCGCGCTCGGGATCCGGGCGGGGCACGCCGTCGTTGCCACGCTTCCAGCGGATCGGATTGAACACGTTGTGGTTCGGCGGAAACTCCAGGCGGTGATTCTGGGAGACCTGTCGGAGCGCGGCGAGGTCATTGGCGAGCTCGACCGGCTTGAGCGGCTTCTTCTTGATGGATCCGGTCTGGCTCAACTGATCGGCCAGCGTGGAGCGCACGGACTCCACCCGTTGAGTCAGCCAGAAGGCCGTGACGGCAACGACCAGAAGGACAACGCTGAAGATCAGCTTCTCGTAGTGTTTCTTGAGGAAATCCATGGCGGCCGCGATAGGCGAGTTACTGATTGGCGTCGGCTGGCGCAGGCCCCGTCGGACCCGGGCGCCCACGGGATCCGGGAGGTTCTTTTGCAGGAAGCAGGCTGATGATTTCCAGGCCCAGCTTCACCTGGAGAGGTTTCTCATCCAACACCACCTCCCCGGGCCGTCCCGTGGTCACCGGCTGCTGCGGAGCCACCGGCATCTGCTGCGGGCGGGGGCCAAACATGCCGTACCGCCGGGCGAGCGCGGGATCCATGCCCGGCGGCAGGCCCGGGATCGCCATGGGCGCACCAAAGGCCGGCTGGACCGGCGTGCTTTCGAGGCTGCCCCGCTCGACGTTCAATGTCTTGATGACGAAGGCCTGAGGGGCGTTGACAAGCCCGGTGATGACCTTGGCCAGCTCCGGACTGAAGCCCTGAAAAACGACCTCGTAAGGGTAGGTCACCGTGTTCAAGGCCGTATTGGTGACGACCTTCTTGCTCAAGAAATCCCCGCTGCCGGCCAGCTCGTTGGTGCCGACCGACGAACGCTTCAGGGAGACCAGGGAATGAACCTTGGCGTCGAACAGCACGCGGGAGATCACCGCGAGGTTTTCGAGATGCGCCGCCAGGGGAGCCAGGGACGAGGCCGGCAACTGGAGCTGCTTGCGCTGGTCTTCGAGGGTGAAGCTGTAGGAAGAGAAGCTGGCCTTGTCCGGCAGCTTCACACCGGCCAGTTCGGCCTCCCGGGCGAGGTCAGCGAGCGTGGACTCGAGCAGCGATTTGAACGACGCATTGTCGAGGGATTCCGGCAGCTCACGAAGGGCAAACTTCTTGCGCGCATCCCGGATGAAGGCGGTGACCCGTTCCTCCTCCTCGCGCGCCAAATCAATGTTGGCCTGCTCGGGAAAGGGATCCCGTTTGACGAGATCATCCAGCTGCTGGCGCTTCGCCTGCAGCTCGCCGTCCGCCATGGACGATTCCTCCATGGTGCCCAGCGTGTACCAGAGACCGACACCGAGCAGGACGACGGCGACCGCCAGCCCGATCACAAAACCGAGGTTCTTCCGGACCCACTCCATATCAGAGCTTGATGGGGCGCTTGAGTTTCACCTTGAGCGGGAAGGAGAAGGAGGGCGAATTCTCGCCACCCTGGTCCAGATTCCCCGACAACTGGGTTTCCGTCTCGTCAAAAAGCGGGCTGGCCTTCATGGCCCGCTCCACCTCGTAGGCAATCTCCCCGTTCGCCCGCGGGTTCACATTCACCGCCCGCACCGTCAGATTGATCACGGCCACCTCGTTGGTGTTCGCAGCCGCCTTGGGCTTTGGTCGTCCGCCGTCCGCCGGTGCGGCCTCGGCCGACCCGTCCCCCTCGCCCTCACCTTCCGGCTTCCGCGGAACAAGCCCGTAACGCCGCGCCAGAATGGGGTCCATCATGTAAAAGTTGCGGGCCCCGCCGGCCGATTCCTCCTCCGAAGTGTCCACGGCAGGCTTGGTCGGCTCCGTGGACAGCAGTGTATCAATCCAGATGCTCACGGGGACCCCGAGATTGGCGCGGACGTCCGACTCCGTCGTCTGGAGGACGCGCCCGAGGTTGGAGAGGATGTCCGACCAGTAGATGCGGTCCTGCAGCCACGTGCTGAACTGGGTGGCATCCTCGGTGGCCTTCCTGAGTTTGCCCTCGGCCGCTTCCAGCTGGTTTTTCTTCATGTCCAGGGGCTGGACGCGCTCGTCAATCTTTGCGAGGCCGTCGCGCTCCACAGCAGCCACCTTGGAAAAGAACCAGCCGACGGCGAAGGTGCCGACCACCGCGGCGTAGGCAGCGGCCAGGAGAAAGGGCTTCTTGGCGTTGAACTGCTGCCGGCTCAGGGAGGCCTTGGGCATCAGGTTCAACTCGATCGGGCACTGCGCCACATTGCGAAGGCCGAGACCGACCACCTCCCCAAACTGCGGTGCGATCGGTTCCAGCTGGGCCACGTTGACCCCTGCGTCAATGTCCACACTGCGGAAGGGGTTCATGAACTCGACCGGAAGGCCCAGTTTCTCCTCGAAGAACTGCGCCGCGTACGGCATCAGCGACCCGCCACCGCAGAGGAACACCCGGACCGGCGCGGCACCGCCCTGCTGGGTGCGATAAAATTGGATGGTCTGATTCACCTGCAGGTGCAGCCGGGTGAGCACGTTGCGGGCCACCTTGGACACGGCGGCAATCCGGGGATTGTCGGGCTCCTCGTAGGCCCCGCCGAGGCTGACGAAGCCGTCGGCCAGCTTGAACTTCTCCGCTTCGTCGAACCGCAACTTCCCCTCGGCGGCAAACTCCTGGGTGATGGCGTTGGCCCCGACGTTGATGCTGCGCGCGTAGTAGCGGGACGCCTCAAAGATCAGCACGTTGCTGGTCTTCGCCCCGATGTCCACCAGCAGACTGCAGCCCTCCTGGTCGCCGTAATTGTAGCGGAACGTGTTGGCCAGCGCCCCGATCGAGGCGTCCACCACCTCCATCTTGAGCCCCGCAGCCTCGCCAGCCCCGAAGAGTTGCTTCTCAACGACGTCGGTCTTGATGGCGACGAGCAGGACCTCCAGTTCGCCTCCGGCGCTGGTGCCGAGGATCTGGTAATCCCAAGCCGTCTCGGCCAGGGGGAAGGGGACATTCTGCTGCGCCTCGTACTGGATGATCTGGGTCACCTTGGAGGTGTCCACCGGCGGCAGCTTCACAAACTTGGAGAACACCTGGAAGCCGGGCGCGCACAAGTTGACACCTTTGGCCGCGAACCCCCCCTCGGCGAGCAGTTCGGTCAGGGCCTTCTTGACCACCGCCTCCCGCGCCGCGTCCTGCGCCCCGGCGAGTCCCAACGGCTTCAGGCCGAAACGGAGCAGCCTCAGGCCGCTGCCCTCGACCGCCTCGAACTCGGCGGCCTTGAGGCAACCTGCCCCGAAATCAACCGCCAGAAATGTTTTCGATGACTTCAACATGGGATCAGGTCTCCCGCCGCCCGCCGCCAGTCTCGCGCCGGACTGGAACCCTCCAGACGGCGATCAGGACTGGCGAAAGCGACCGCGTAGGTAAGAAAAGCGTTCATGCCGGTCAAACAGAAACCCCGGTGCTTGGGAAAAAATTACATCTGTTTACGAGTTCAAGGCAAGCGCTTTGTCATTGAATCGCCGCCGCCAAAGAAACGCCCGCTCGCGACCGCAACGGTAGGGATGGGACCGGGGAACCCACTCGCGAACCCGTTCGAAGCCGGACTCAAACCGTCGGCGGACCTCCGCCACCGACACCCCGAACGGCGGGCCGGCAGCGTCGCGGGGTTGCAGGTAGTGAACGGCGAGGAAATGGCCGCCCGGACGCACCCATCGCTCCACGGCCCGCACGTAGGCGTCGCGTTGTGCGGGAGGAATGGCGCAGAACAGGGTGTGCTCGAAGAGCCAGTCCACACGCTGCCGCGGCCGTTGCCGCAGGAAGTCGCCCACCCGGAAGGTGACGGGAAGACCCGGTGGCACCAGGCGCCGGGCCGCGGCAATCGCGGTCGCCGAGAGGTCCAGGGCGCTGACTCGAAATCCCGCGGCGGCCCACGCCAGTGCGTCGTGTCCCCGGCCACATCCCGGCACCAGCACGCGGCCGCCGCGCTCCAGGCCGGCGGGCCACGCCGCCAGGAAATCCTCCAACCCCGGGGCCGGTGCCCCGTGGTCCCATCGCGTGTCGCCCGCCTGGTACAGCGATTCCCAGTCCACCGGACGCCCCTCAAGCTCTCCCGCGGTCAGCAAACGATCCCACGAGACCCCGTCGAGCGATTCCAACGCGAGGCTCGGGGAATGTTCGAGGAGGTCCGGCATCGGATCGCCCCCCGTCGCCACGGCAACGCACCGTGCCCCGATGGCCTGAGCACACTCAATGTCGGCACGCGTGTCGCCCACCACCACCACGTCGTCACCCGACAACGGACTTCCGAAGTGCGCCGAGCCCCGGGCCATCGCAATCCGGGCCAGCTCGTTCCGATCGGGGTGATCGTCCCCGAAGGCACCCAGCACGAACGACTCCGCAAGCCCGTGCGCCGCCAGCTTGAGCCCCGCACCCAGCCGGATGTTTCCCGTCAGCAGCCCCATGACCGGGGGTGCCTCCAGGTCCGCAACCGACTGCATCAGGGCCGCCACCCCCGGGCACAATTCCCCGGAATGCCCGCGCAGGGCTTCATCCAGAAGAAACACGTAGGCATCCAGGAAACGCTGCCGCTCGGACGGCGTGTCAGGCAGGGCATGAGCCCGGAGAAACTCGCTGACGATCGCCCCGTCGGTCCGTCCGTGAAATCGCAGCCCGTTCACGCCGTCGGGAATCCCGTACAAACGGTCGGCGACTCGGGCAAAAGCCCGCACCCCGGCCCCTCCAGTCCGGATCAGGGTTCCATCAATGTCGAACAGCACGAGCCGCGCTCCCACAGGACAATCCTGTCCCCGGCCGGAATGTGCGCCAAGAGCGAAGTCCCCGAAACGTCCGCCGGGCATTGCGTTGACCGGGTGGGGTGAGGCTTCGCCGAACCGCACGGTCGCCGGGAGTCGGGCCCTTGGGAACTCCACCCGCGGACGTGGGAACCGACAATCCCACCCGCCCGGGCACCCCGCGGGTGCGCCCCCCCTCAAGCCTCCAGCACCGCGCGAACCCGCTGACGGGCAAACTCCACCAGGGTGCGGTCCTCACGCAGGTCGCCGAACCGCAGCGGCGGGGCGCCGCTCTGATCGCGGCCCGCAAGCTCCCCGGGACCCCGCAGCCGGAGATCCGCCTCGGCCAGCGCGAAGCCATCCGGACACGATGCCACCACCTCCAACCGCTCCGCGCCCTCCGGTGTGGCTCCAGGACCGGCAACCAGGATGCAGTGGGATTCGTGGGCTCCGCGTCCGATGCGACCCCGCAGCTGATGCAGTTGCGCCAGGCCGAACCGCTCCGCGTTCTCCACCAGCATGATGGTGGCATTGGGCACATCGAGGCCGACTTCCACCACGGAGGTGGCGAGCAGAACGCCCAGCCGGCCCTCGCGGAACTCCAACATCACAGCGGATTTGTCCGCCGCGGACATGCGTCCGTGCAGCATGCCGACGGCATGGGGCGCCAGCTCCCTGCGGACCTGCTCCCAGTCCCGCGTCACCGCCTTGACCTCCTCCGGCACCGCCTCCCCCCCTTCCACCCGCGGGTAGACCACGTAGGCCTGGCGTCCCCTGGCAAGCCCGGTCCGGATGAACTCCCAGACCTTCGGCAGCGCCTCCCTCGAGCGCACATGGGTGCGGACCGGGCGCCGGCCGGGGGGAAGCTCGTCGAGGATGCTGACATCGAGGTCGCCGTAAACCGTCAGGGCCAGGGTGCGCGGGATCGGCGTGGCCGTCATCACCAGCAGGTGCGGGTAGCGTCCCTTGCGCAGGAGGCGATTCCGTTCCGCGACACCGAATTTGTGCTGCTCGTCAATGATCACCAGGCCCAGCCGCTCCATTTGAAATCCCGGCTGGATCAATGCCTGGGTGCCCACCACCACGGAAGGCGTCCCGTCGGGCATCGGCCGCCCGGCCCCGGCGTCAGCGGCGGGTTTCCGGCTCCCGGTGACGAGGGAGACCTCGATCCCAAACGGAGCCAGGGCGGTCCGGAATCCATCGGCCAGCTGGCCCGCCAGAATTTCGGTCGGGGCCATCACCGCCACGCTGAAGCCGGCCTCGAGCGTCATCAGGGCCGCGCACTGCGCCACAAGGGTTTTCCCGGAGCCGACGTCACCCTGGAGCAGACGTCGCATGGGCACGGGGCCACGCAGCCCGGCTCGAATCTCACGCAGCACCCGGGTCTGGGCACCGGTCAATGGAAAGCCGACGCCGGCAAGGAATGGACGCATCCAGCGGTTGTCGCCGGCACAGGGCAGGGCCGTGGCATGCCGTTCCAGGTGCCGGCGCCGCTTCAGGAGCCGCCACTGCAATTCCACAAACTCGTCGAGGGCCAGACGACGACGGGCTCGTGCGGCCGCCGCCGGAGAATCCGGGAAATGAACCGCCCGAAGCGCCTCGCGCCGGGCAGGACACGGCTCTGAGGTTCCCTGCAACGATAGCTCCCCGGCGGCTTCCGGAACCGGGAGCCCACCACCGGCAAGGCCGAGTTCCGGACGGGGTTCCGCGACCCGTTCACCGAACTGCTGCAGCGCCTGCCACACCAGGGATCGCAGCGGGCGTTGAGCCAGCCCCTCGGTCAAGGGATACACCGGCACCCAACGATTCAGGTGCACGGTCTCCTCGTCCCCCGAGACCACCTTCTCCGTTTCCGGATGGTCCATGGTGCGGGGGCGAAGGGACTGGACGCGCCCAAACACCAGCAGGTCGTCCCCGACCGCAAACACGCGCTCGAGGAATGGCAGATTCCACCACCGGCAATGGAGGCGTGCCGTCCCGTCATCCACGACCATCACAAAGACGCTTTTGCCGCTGCGAAACCGGTTGACTCCGAGGGTCACGACCCGGGCCCGGACCGCAACCGATGCCCCGTCCACCACGTCGCGCAGCGCCACGAACTGTCGCCGGTCCTCATACCGCCGGGGTCGGTGCAGCAGGAGGTCTCCAATGGTGCGGATTCCAAGGCGTTCAAGCTGAGCCCCGCGGTCGCCCCCCACGCCCCGCAGCACTCCAACGGGGGCGTCCAGGCCGGTGGCACCCTCGGAATGTCGGACGGGTGGCACGGCCCTCGGGTCCGCATGACGGCGTTCCGGAGGGGACAGGTCCACGCCCAGAACCGTCTCACGTTTTGCCCATTCGGGCGACCGGCAACCTCCCGCTGGGCGGGGACAAAATTTAAGGGGTGAAGCGCTGCCTGCCAGTCAGCAACCAAAGGCGGTCCGGAGCGTCTCGCGACTCCGCGTGGCAATTCGTTCCGGGCCCTCTTCGAAATCGAACACCTCCACCGACACCGTCCCGTCATACCCCACCTCCCGGAGGGCCCCGGCAATGGGCACAAAATCCACCGACCCAAACCCGGGACCCTTGAGGTTCACATCATTGGCATGGAAATAGGCGAAGCGGCCGCCCGTGGACCGGATCACCGAGGGGATCGGGGGCCCTTCACTGGCCATGGCCTTGACATCGAGCATGATCTGGAATGCTGGGGACCCGACCGGCTCCACCAACTCGCGCGCCTCCGCGACGCTGTTGAGGAAGTTGGTCTCCGAGGGAGCCAGAGGTTCGATGCAGATCACGACCTCGCGCGATTCCGCCCGGTGGATGGCTTTGGCGAAGGTGGTGCGGGTCCACGCCAGGCCCTGCTCCCGCGGAACGCCCTCCAGCAGATCGCGCCGCCTGGGGGAGCCAAAGATCAAAAAATGACCGCCGAGGTCCGCACAAAAATCCACCGCGGCCGTCAGGTAGTCCGAGGCCCGGTTCCGAACTTCCGGGTCGGGATGGTTCACATGGAATCCCTCGGTGTAGGCCAGCACCCAGTGAATTCCAGAGATCTCCAACCCGGCCGCCTCCGCGGTGCGGCGCAATTCGCTTCGCCGGGCCCCGTCAATGGCCGTGACCAGCGGTGCCAGGGTGAATGGGGCCACTTCGAGAGCCCCGTATCCTGCCTCCCGGACAAACCGGCAGGTTCGCTCCCACGGCCAGTCCTTGAAGATCTCGTTGCAGATCGCGAAACGCATCGGACGACGGTAGGCCACCCGTTCCGCGGGTCGAGGCGGGAAACGGGCCGGAAACCCGGATCACCCAGGGGGCCGTCCGTGATCGCCTCCCGCCCGTCGCGCGGCAAAGAACGCGCGGAGCATGTCGGCAGCCTCTTCGGCCCGGACACCGCCGTTCACCTCGCATTGATGATTCAGCGTGGGAAACTGAAGCAGGTTGAGGGCACCGCCCGCGGCGCCGCCCCGGAGGTCCGGGGCGCCGAACACGACCCGGTCGAGGCGGCAATGCACCATCGCGCCGGCACACATGGGGCACGGTTCCTTGGTGACATACAGCGTGCACCCGTTGAGCCGCCAGTCGCCCGTGGACTGTTCCGCCATGGTCAGGGCCAGCATCTCCGCATGGGCCGTGGCGTCCTTGAGCAATTCCACTTGATTCCCGGCACGCGCGAGGATGCGTCCTTCCCGGACTATGACCGCGCCCACGGGGACTTCACCCGAGGCCGCAGCCCGCGCCGCCTGGCGCAAGGCCTCGCCCATGAACCGGTGGTCGGCGTCGAAATCCGCGTCCATCGCCTCACTCCCGGGCCGGACGCGACTCCTCCGGCGTCCACACGGTCGGCCCATCCGGACGACACCGTCCATGCACCGCAAAAAATCCCCCGCGATGCGTCCAAAAAGCAGGCCAGAGGCATTCGCGGTCGGACGCGGGGATTGCGAAGCGGTCAAGGTCCTCGCGGGACGCGAAGGCAAATTCTCCCTCGTCATGGGCCGGCGGCAGCCGGTCCAGGCGCGGCAGGATCTCGAAGAGGAACATCAGCCAGTGACGCTGTCCCTCATACCCGTGCTCGCTGACGATGCCTGTCAGCCGCAGGTCCCGGGGGCAAAGATCCATTCCGAGTTCTTCGTGGGCCTCCCGGCAGGCGCAGGCATGCGGGGACTCCCCGATATCGGCCTTGAGCTTGCCGCCCGGTGGCGACCACAAGCCTTCGTTGGGGGGCCGCCGCCGATGCATCAACAGCACCTCATCCTGTTCATTGAAGCCGTACAACAGCGTGGCGATGGCATGCGGCAGCTTCATGAACATGGGGACGCAGACAACGGCCCGCGTATCGTGGAACCAGTCCGCCCCGACCGGCAAGCCCGGCACCCGCCGGTCATAGCGCCACGATCCGCAGCCATCCCGCCGACCCAAACACCTCCCGAAAGCCATCCACCGCCATCTCCGCGGCCCCAACGGACTCAAACAGGGCAAATGTGGTGGAACCGCTGCCCGACATGAGGGCGCCGAGGGCGCCATGCCGACACAGGTGGTCCTGGTGCAGGGCGAGGACCGGATGCTTCTCCAGCACGGGTCCCTCCAAGGCGTTGAACCATTGATCCACGGCTCCGCGGACCTCTCCATCGAGAAAACGCCGTGCGACCTCCGCCGCGCGTCCGGGCCGCCCGTCCCGCAGCTCAGGGAAGCGGCCGAGCTGCTGGAAGGCCCAGGGGGTCGGCACCCCAAACCCGGGGTGAAACAGCCAGAGGGCATACCCGGCAAGCGCGGCGAACGGAGGCAGCGGCTCGATGCGCTCCCCGCGACCGAAAGCCAGCGCCGGCCCTGTCTGGAGAAAGAAATTGACGTCGGATCCCAGTCCGGCGGCTAGCCGTTCGAGCGCCCCGGAATCCAAGGGCTGTCCGAACAATTCGTTCAATCCGAGGAGCGTGGTGGCGGCGTTGGCGCTGCCGCCCCCCAGGCCGGCGGCCAGCGGAAGCTGCTTCTCCAGGTGGAGCCGCACCCCCGACTTCACTCCGGCCTCCTGGAGGTACGCGGCGGCTGCGCGGTGCACCAGATTCGAGCCGTCCACGGGAAGCTGCGGGAGATTGCAGGTCAGTTCGATGCCGGATTCCCGGTGGTCCATGGTGAGTTCGTCATGAACCGGGACCGGGAAGAACAGGGTTTCCAAATCATGAAAGCCGTCGGAGCGCCGCCCGAGGACGTTCAGGACAAGATTGACCTTGCAGGGCGATCGTCGGACCAGCGCCATAAAAAAACGCGCCAACCCGGGTTGGCGCGCCAGAAGGACCGGTGGCCCTCAGTTCTGCAGGGGATTGAATTCCGAGCCCGGAACGAAGGGCAGCACCCCGGCATCCTGGAATCCAATGAACTGGTCCGAACCAATGCCGAAGTTCCCCAACTGCTGACGCTCCTGGCTGTCGGGAAACACGGGGCCGACCGGATAGATGATGGGGTCGGTGGGAATGGGAAAGGTGACCACTTCAAAGACGCCGACCGCGGTCCGCGCGATGGTGCGGGTGAAGCCATGGACCAGCCCATAGGAGGGCGAGGAATCCATCACCAGCGCGTTCTGCTCGGCAGCCCGCTGCATCTCCCCGAGACGCAACGGCTCGTTCATGTTGGTGATGCCGCGGCTCAGCTTTTTCTGAGCGCTGCTGCAACCGGTGACCAGCGGCAGGGCGCCCACCGCCACCACCACACAGAGGGAACTCAGGGATCGCATGACAGAAGAATTTCGAGAGAGGCTAGGCAGGACGTTTACAGTGGCAAGCACCGAATTGGGACGCGGCTCCGGGTGGAAGAAACGCCTCCGCGATCGTCCGCGTCCGCGTGTGGGGTCTCCACAGGCCCACCTTGCGGTTGCACGCACAGCGCGGCGGAGCCTCGCAAGTATTGAACCTGTCACCCTATTTTCCTTGGTAGGGGCGTGTTTCACCGCGACCCACTTCAATTCCGCTGCGTTCGGGCAAATGCAACGGGGAACGTGGGCAGCGCCAGG